>JAESQY010000045.1 GCA_016764915.1 Aliivibrio sp.
CCGCGAACGCTAGCACCCCCCTTTTTGCCGGTCTGGGGCGCCAACAAGTGCCGTAGTGAATCGAAAGAACGTGTGGGTTTTTGTCTTATCATATAAGGCCTCCGGGTCTTGTGAATACAATGACACCGGAGCACTCTAAAGGGCAAGGCTCTGGTGTCGTGGAGCTGCGAAGCACCTCTACGAGGATGTGAACTTTCTAACCTGCTTTCACAGGCCTTCCGATCCACTCCACGACCAAACTGTAGTCAGAAAGCTAACTACAGACCCAGAGCCTTGACTCGACAATAAAGTCGAAGCAATAAATTACCAACGTTGTAGTAACGTTGTTGGCTGAAAAAAGCCACTCTAATATCGGGAGTGGACCGACGTAGAAGACGCTTCGCAAACGTCTACTGCCTTTCAGCAGCAAATGAATAATAGCATTAAAAATATGTAATACAACTAAAAATAGACGATAATCGTCTACATTATATTTTTAATTAATTCATTATTTCTGCAAAAGGAGGGCTGTATGAAAGCCAATATTTGTGGAAAAAAATTATTAAAATTACGTAATGAAAGAGAGTTAGGTCAAATAGAAGTTTCGGCTGAATTATCTGTTTCACATAATATTAATATTGATCAGTCCGATATTTCAGAAATAGAAAGGGGCGTTAGGGGAGTTAAAGATTTTGAGTTAAAGGCATTCGCGGAAATTTTTGAGGTGAGTGCAGATTTTCTACTAAAAGATTAGCCCTCATACCCGCGAAGGCGGGTATCCATTTTTTTTAGTCCAGCTAGACTCCTGCCTCCGCAGGAGTGACGAAGAGCCAACTTGCAAAGCTGTTTAAATCTTGTCTGTTTTTTCCCTTCAGCCTTTAAACTAAAATCAATTTACTCTAACGCCATTGATCAGATTTATTCTGTTTTGGGATTATTTCTCGAAGCATATTCAAGTAACTTAAGGTTTTTTTATTGAAAACAATTGTACGTAAAGATTATGCTAAAATTATAAAGAACTTAACTTTTGCACGCAAAAGTCAGGGAATTCGACAGCATGCATTAGCGAAAAAGATTGGTAAAACGCAGTCTTTTGTTTCTAAATACGAGCGACGTGAAAGACGTTTGGATGTTATGGAGTTTTTAGATGTTTCTCGTGCGCTAGGTGTCGACCCAAGTAATATGATAAAAAATTTACCCAACCCTTAAGTTTTATCCATATTAGGCAATGAGTGGACCGTAAGGCTCATACCCCGAAGATCATAGGTTCAAATCCTACCCCCGCAACCAAACAAATCAAAGACTTAGAAGAAAACCTGCTAGGTCTTTTTTTTATGCCAGGAAGCAATCCGGAAGCATGCGGGAGGGGAATGGGGCGTAGGTGTGGGGAAGTAGCTTTGTCTAAAAGGGCGGCTCAGTGTCCTCTTAAATTGCTAGAAGTAGAACCGCGTATCTGTTAAAATGAAAACTGAAGAGTGAAATTTTATGCATGAGGACACTACAAAATTCATGAAACAAAAAAGTTTTCCCAGAGAAATTGAGTTAAATGGTAAGTTCATGAATTCATTTGCTGGATACTCAAAGTTATCATTATTTGCTAACAATCTTTTCTCATCTAAAAATCATGATGTTTATTTGGATTGCTCAGAATTGAAATGGTTTAGCGGGAGTATGGGGGCACTATTATCTGCTTTAGTTGCACGTTTTGTTGCTGAGACTGGAAAAAGAGTTAGATATCGAAATTTATCTAGGGAGGTTCGGGTATATTTTGGTAAAAGTAAAATTATTTCAGAAAAAAACGTGGATAAGTGGGGAACCGTAATACCAGTTAAATATTTTTCATTGGATGACCCAAAAGAATTTTCAAAGTATACAGTAAATGGATTTGAAAATAAAAACCTTCCGCAAATGTCAAAATCATTGAAAAACAAATTTTTTGAGGCACTGGATGAAATATATAGTAATGCCAGTTATTGGTCAAAGTCAACTCAGGGCGTATATGTATCGGGGCAGTTCTTTCCTAAAGAAAAACACCTTGATTATTCGATAGTTGATTTAGGTAGAGGGTTTGGTATGACATTATATGAGGAGAAAGGGGTCACATTGCCTGATGAGAAAGCAATTGATTGGGCAATGAAGGATAATAATACTACTAAAACTCTTAATATTCCTGGTGGAATTGGGCTTAAAATAATACGTGATTTTATAGAAATAAATGGCGGAAAATTGCAAGTCGTATCTCATGGGGGTTTTTGGTCATTTAGTTCGACAGGAGTAATAAAGAAAAAACTTCCGTATAAAATTCCGGGAACTGTCGTAAATCTTGTGATAGACACTTCGGATACTAGGCGTTATCATCTTAGAGAAGAAATTTCTTCAGATGATATTTTTTAAAGAATAAGAGATGAGTATAGAATTGAAAATAGCAGAAATTGTTGGAAGTGAACTATGTCTATCTAGTGAAGATGGGCATAAAGTTTATGAACTTCTTTATGCTGCATTAAATAACGGCGAGTATGTCTCACTTTCTTTTCTTGGTGTAAAGCGTACAACAACAGCATTTCTAAATGTTGCTATTGGGCAAATATATGGTGAGAGAGATGAATCTTTTATTCGGGAACACCTTAAAGTCACGAATGCGGAAAGAGCCCATTTGCAGCAATTAAAAAGAGTTGTGGATGGGGCTAAATTGTTTTTCCGTAATCAAAAGGCTCATGCGGACATCGGACAGAAAATTCACGATGGTGAGTAGATTCAAATTAGAGGCTTCACTGAAAAATATTACCTTAGGGGAATGTGTTGGATTGATGCCAGATGCGAATGTTTGGCTATTTATTTATGGTGACATAGATTACCACAAACCATACCAAACTAGGGTTTATTCTAATTTTTTAAAAATAGTAAAAGAAAATAAAACACCACTTTATACAACTCCTGTCGTTTTAAGTGAATTTCATAATCGAATGATTAAATCGCCATTCGAAAGACTACGCCAAGAATGCAAGGAAAAAGAACAGGAAATACCAAAATGGAAATCTTTTAGAAATTCTGGTAATGGTATAGAAGCTCTTGAAAGTGCCGCCGATAATATTTCATATATTCTTGAGGATTGTGAGGTAATCGATTTGGTATCCAATAGTAAGTGGTTAGTAGAAACTTCAGATTCATTATCTAAAAGCTGTGGCGAATTGAATGATGCATATATTGAAAAGGTTTGTGCTGATAATAATATAGCTCTTGTTACAGATGATGGCGATTTTATTAATAGTAATATCACGATTTATTCAGCTAATGGCAAGTTGTGCATTTGAGATTGTGTTAACCCTTAAGGATGATCTCGACGGTTCTTTTTACTCTGACCCCATTGATCACCATTAATCAGAGTAAATTGATTTTCAGGATATATATTTTTTGAGAGAAAGAGCGGCGGCATTTTTTAGCTCAGCCTCAATCGCCGGCGCTTACGCTTAGGCTCCGCGCAATTATGCGCGACGGGCAGTCGCCCTTGCCTCAGCCCTTAAGGGCTTCGGTTACAGAACTCTTTCCGGATAAAACAAAGCAACCCGCGCCCCCTTAAAACAAAAAAACATTCTCCTAGTGAATGATATCCCCATCGGTATTTTGAAGTTCTATGATGGTGCGAAATATCTGCCCCCAAACAATCGCTCCATCAATATTTTCGGCGTCGACAAATTTGAACAATTCCCATGCGGCATGATAGAGGGCGTCTTCCTGATGCTGCTGTATAACTATATTTGCCGAAATATATATATCCTTATTTGAAGGCATGGACGTCTCCCTGAGAGGGTTTCTAAATCTACTGTTACCTATAAGAACGTTAGGGAAGTAAGTTATTTGCTAGTGTCTTAATAAAAAAACCACAGATACCCGTTATTCAATATGGGATATATATATAAGTCACAAACGAATTTTTGTTATTGTTCTATGACATAATCATCATTTACCTAATAAATAGTTCTCATTTAAGTGGTATTATGATATATATACAACCCTCTTCAGTAGGCATCCTAAGCCAAGTGTTCTTATGTGTGATTTTTGAAATTAAATGTAAAAAATCTATGTTCCTGCCGCGTACCTCTAAACAGGAACATGAGTGTAAACGGACAGCAAATATCGTTGATTGAGTAAGATACATTGCTTTTAATTTGTCCGTTATTATAGACCTTTAGGTCAAGATATTCAGACATATAAAAATGGAGAAAGGCAATGGTTGATTTCACAACATTCGGGACGTTTGAAAGTCGCTGCCATGAAGCGGCCAAACGGCATGATCAGATAGTGGAGATTAAAGATTCAGATATTACCAGTGAAGCGTTTGTATCCAGCCTACCGGAAAGTTCGGACAATTTACCGGATGAAGCAAGAGCAAGGCGAGATTCCCGTTTTAGCTTGCTTCAGGGAGAAGATGATGTTGCTCTAGAGCGTGTTCTTGGGCAAAATGATTTAATGCCGATTAATTTTCTGGAACGCACCAACCTAGCGGCCAATTCTGTCGGGAGAGTCCACGTCCAGACAGCTTCTGGCAGAGGAGCGGGTTTTGGTACTGGTTTCTTAATTGCGCCTGATTTATTGATGACCAACAATCATGTGCTTCAGAATATGCGTACCGCGGAATTCAGCTTTGTTGAATTTGATTTTGAGTTTGCGCTAGATGGTGTGCCGCGCCGAACGACCATCTTCCGGTTCCTGCCTAATAAAGTTTTTTACACAAGCGCGGATCTTGACTTTACGATTGTGGCGGTTAAGGAAAGATCAACAGATTCCATATCCCTCAGCAACTACGCTTTTTTACCATTGATTAAGGCCAGCGGCAAAGCGCTGGAAAATGAGAAGGTGACGATTATCCAGCATCCGAACGGGGGGCCTAAGCAGGTTGCGCTGAGAGATAATCGGATCATTGGTATCATGGACGATTTCATCCATTATGAGACTGATACCCGCCCGGGATCATCAGGCTCACCTGTTCTGAATGACCAGATGCAAGTTGTCGCCCTGCATCATGCTGGCGTACCTGGTCGTGATGAGAATGGTAAATTACTGAATAAAGATCATGGGCTTTGGCAAAACTCTCAGGGAAATAACCAAATTCTCTGGGTTGCAAATGAGGGCGTCCGCATAAGCCGTATCTATGAGAGCTTACGGGCAGGTAGTAATGATGCCAATAGTCATGCAGGGGACATCCTGCAACGTCTTGAAAATTCACCGGACCCCCGGCATAGCTCTTTAGATCATCCTCCCGGAACAAATGGCGAAAGCAGCTTTAATGAAGAACTTGCCGTTGAGGAATATGATGGGCTGACGGGTTTTAATCCAGAATTCCTCGGTGTCACGATTCCATTACCTACGCCTTGTCACGAGTTGGCGGATGATGTTGCCCCGCTTTTAGATGGGTGCGGTACGGCTCTCGATTATACACATTATAGCGTAATGGTAAGTAAATCACGGAAGTTGGCTATTGTATCTGCGGTGAATATTGACGGTAATTCAACCCAATCCATTTCTCGGGGGACCGATCGGTGGTTTTTCGACCCACGCATGTCGCGAAAATATCAAACAGGAAACGCCCTTTATAAATCAAACCCTCTCGACCGTGGGCATTTGGTTCGACGACTTGACCCGGTTTGGGGCTCAAGGGATATTGCTAAACGGGCAAATAGAGATACTTTCCACTGGGTTAACTGCGCCCCCCAGCATGCCCAGTTGAACCAAAAAATATGGTTGGGTCTGGAAAACTATATTCTCTTGAATGCAGGCCGGCATGATATGAAAGTATCCGTATTTAATGGTCCTGTTTACCGATCAGATGATATGCTCTATCGGACAAAATATCGCATTCCTGCGGAGTATTGGAAGGTGGTCGCCTTCCGTAAAGAAGACGGGACACTTGCTTCGGCAGCATATTTGCAAACTCAAAAAAACCTGTTCGGCGATCTGGAATTTGCATTTGGTCAGTATAAAACTTTTCAGGTCCCTCTTAGCCAAATTGAGAACTTAACGGGCTTGAAATTTAGCGGACTGGAAAATACCGATGTTTTTGCGGATGAACACGGCGCAACTGAGGTCAAAACTGAAAGAGATATAGTCTTGTAATTTTTTGTTCTGGTTTGATGGTGGAACGGTTTGATGCATGCCGTTCCACAGGGTTGTTAGCCTTGAGAGCCGCTAGAAAGTAAGGGAAAAACTTCTATTGTTGTAATTCCCGTGCCTTATGTAGCTTTTTATAGCTTTCGATCAATTTCAGATGTTTATCTAAGCCCTCCAGTTTCATGTTCGTCTTTGTTAAGCCGGAGAATTTAACATGCCCCGTCACAGACCCCACCACATTTTCCATGACTTCTGAGCCGTACATTCTGGTCAGGTTTGGAATATAATCATCGATATCCAAATCATCATCAATTGTAATATCCAGCACCGCGCCTAGTGCCCGATAAAATAAAACACGTTCCACTGTATTATCATTAAAGTTTAAGAAGTCGGTGATGATCTCTTTTGCTTCTTCATATTGTTCCAAGACTAAATAAATCAGTACTTTCAGTTCCCCAATATCCAACCTGCC
>JAESQY010000046.1 GCA_016764915.1 Aliivibrio sp.
ATCGACCTCTATCGCGGGGCAACAGGATAGATTGACGGTAAAAATGACGGTACTCAAAAATTCAGATTCTTCAATTTTCACTTTACCGTCACCGTAAATTTTAATGTGACGGTAAAATTTTACTTATAACATATTGTTATTATTGTATAAAATTGAAATACTTGCAATTTTTTAGGGTGACGGTAAAATGGGGGTCAGGAGGCCGTAAAATGCTGACAGATACAGTTCTCAGAAACCTGAAACCCCAAGGAAAACCTTACAAAATAGCCGATCGTGACGGTATGTATGTGAGCGTCTCCAAAACGGGACTTGTCACCTTTCGTTACGACTATCGGATCAATGGGCGTCGGGAGACGATTACCATTGGCCGTTATGGACGTGGAGGTATCTCTCTCTTTGCGGCACGGGAAAAATGTATGGATGCTCACCGGGCTGTGAAAGAGGGGCGCTCTCCCGCGCATGAAAAGAAGCGCGAAAAACAACGCTTAAAGAAGGCACATAGCTTTGGAGGATGGGCTGAACTGTGGCTGGAAGAAGGGGGGATGGCGGACAGCACCAAGGCAATGAGAAAAAGCATTTTTGTACGCGATATGAGCCCCGTTTTTGGCGGACGTCTCCTAAAGGAAATTACCTCG
The DNA here is from genome assembly GCA_016764915.1 of Aliivibrio sp. Lineage (GTDB taxonomy): Bacteria > Pseudomonadota > Gammaproteobacteria > Enterobacterales > Vibrionaceae > Aliivibrio_A. Next base: position 636 of record JAESQY010000046.1, read on the forward strand.
GAAGATTTGAGGATGCTGTGCGAGAAAGTAAAAGCACGCGGTGCGCCCGCCACCGCAATTCATGTTCGGGATATTTTAAAACAAGTATATAGTTTTGCGGCCTTAAAAGGCGAGAAGCACCCTAATCCGGCAAATGAGGTGATGCCTGCGTCTATTGCGACATTTAGACCAAAAGACAGATCTCTGTCACCCAAAGAAATCAGAATTCTATACCGGATACTGGATAATATTGCTGCCGATGCTGTCCTGAAACTTGGCTTAAAGCTGATTTTACTGACGATGAAACGAAAGAGTGAAGTCACATACGCAACATGGGACGAAGTGGATTTTGAAGAAGCGGTCTGGGTTATTCCAAAAGAGCGTATGAAAACCCGCTATCCCCATGTTATCTACCTGTCACAACAGGCACTTGATATTATGGTTGCCCTGAAAACATGTGCCGGAGGTTCCCGTTATCTGTTTCCTTCGCGTTATGATCCGGATCGTTGTATTTCCAATGCAACATTTAACCGGATCACTAAAGCCGCAATTGATATGGCGGAAAAGGAAGGGGTTCCGCTGGAACATTTTACGGTTCATGATTTGCGCCGTACCGGTTCAACGTTGCTGAATGAACTTGGTTTTAATCGTGATTGGATTGAAAAATGTTTGGCGCATGAAGATAGTTCTTCATCGCGCGGCATTTATAATAAAGCTGGGTATGCACAACAGCGCCGCCATATGTTGCAGGAATGGGCGAATATGATTGATGCCTGGGTTGAGGGCCGTAAATACAAACCTGCACTGTTGCCGGAAGAAATGTCTATTTATGAGGCTGACCCTTTACTTTAACAGGGCGGGTTTTTCTTTGATACACATCCGGGTGAGGGGGCGTTTTAAGATTTTTATCATCAGATTTTTGACGTTGCCTGTCTACCCATTCCAAAATCTCTGAAAGTTTCCAAACGACACATCTCGGGGTAATATAGAACCGTCGGGGAAATTCGTCTTTCTGTTCCATTTCGTAAATAGTGGTGTCCGATAAGGGGACAATCTGGCGAAGCTCTCTTCTTCTGATTGTTCGCAGCAAGGTGAGCTGTTCCATAGGACTAGAAGTCAGGTAGTGTATTCTATTTTGACTTTGGAGAGTTGGTTGTAGGTTTTTGTCTGTTGTTGGTAAGTGAGTCATAAGATTAGCCTGTTCTTTTTTAAGGAAGAGGCGGGCTGCATAATAGTAACAAAATTATAAAAAAATGTAAATACATTAATAAAAACAAACAATTAGGATGTTAATTCATATTGGGTGTGTTTAAGGTGCGTTCTATCGTCATCAGTAAGGTTGGTTGATATATTTTATGGCTTTAGAGAAAGGTGAAAGAACCTGTGGGTTTATGGCCCTATTTTTTTATTTTAATAAATGTAGATAGATCGGTAGTGGCTTAATATTGGAAGGAAGTATTAGGGGTAGAATAACTGAACTTTCTTCAATATTACTTTTTTTTGATGAACTTTTGTATATGATGCAAGCTAAAATATGCTATTGCAATCACAATTGGGACGGTAGAGGCTATTATGATAGATGGGTCAAAGGATGACCATATTTTTGTTCCGGCAGTAATGAGAATGTTGATAATTCCTAACGCGTAGTAACTGATGGCGACAACGGATAGGCCCTCAACAGTTTGTTGTAATCTGAGTTGTAATTGGGCACGATTATCCATCGACTTGAGTAGTTCTTTGTTCTGTGCTTGAAGCGTTGTGTTAATGCGGGTTTGGAGAAGGTTACTCGCACGGCTCACTCTGCGGGATAAGATGGCGATCCTCTCGTCCATACTTTCTACTGTTCTCATAGCTGGAGCAAGGCGGCGGTCAATAAAACTGGAAATACTTTGAATGCCATTAAGACTGTTCTCTTTAATGTTCTCAACCCGTTTTAAAACTAAAGCATAATAAGCTTTTGACGCGTTGAACCGAAATGAGGTTTCAGCTGATAGTTGCTCTATTTGTGCAGCAAGTCGCGTGAGAGTCCCTAATAGTTGTTGCTCTTGTTCTGCGTCATGTATGTTGGTCATCTTACTAACATTTTCGGCAAGTTTTATTTCAATGATACGGGTCTTTTCCCCCACTTCTTGTGTGAGAGGCGTGGCAAGAAGTGACATCATTCTATAGGTCTCAATTTCCCATAAACGTTGTACTAAACGACCAGTTTGACGTTCGTGCATAGAGATATTATTGATTAAAATGCGCGAGAAACCATCTTGATGTAGCTGGAAGTCAGTCCAAGCTGTAGCACAATCACTTGATGTACTTGCTCCCACAATGCTGTGAGTGCCGAAGATTTCCAAAATTTCATCAGGGTTATAGCTATTTTCTTGGCTGGAGGGGGTGATTAACAGAGGTGGTCCCAGAAGATAGGACAGTGTGTTAAGCTTTTATTTTGATCATGAAAGGATCATATGAATGAGTA
>JAESQY010000047.1 GCA_016764915.1 Aliivibrio sp.
GATTACTATAAGGCTTTTCATTTTCGGTCGCATTGAAAGAATTTCACGCAACGCAACACGATCTTCATCTAGCCATTCATGAAGATTACGAAGAACTAAAAAGCAAATGTCTCCATCAGAAAATATATGCTGATTAACCCACCTGGACCAAGGCCGCCCATGCTTTTTTTTAGCTCGATTCTGATCGCTACTACCAAAAACTCGTGTTATCCATGAAGGCACAGAGAACGCCATATGATCTGGTAGATGAGTGTTTAGAAGGGCGATTAGAATTACGATAAAACCTACAATCACACTAGGCAAAGCGATGAAATCAAGGACTTGCAAGTCATTGATATTACTTGAAATTGCGTGAACTATCGCACCAAGTGGATCAGAAATAGGGTTTAAAAACCCTTTTAAATAGCCAACTAGGCAAAGCAGCACAATCACCATCATCACACTTGTTAGCATCTTTACAAGAAAAGCAGGGTCACGAGCAACGCAGGCAATGCGTCCTCTCAATAGCCCCCAACCGCCTAAATTTTCTGGTTCCAAGAAACTGAAGCGTGGCTTGGTGCTGGAAAGTGCGTGTTCAGAACGCGATGAATAATCATAAACTAATGGTTTGCCAATTCGCATTGCCTTCACCGGAAGCATGCGCAACAGCTCACTGAACTGCGTTGGAGCCTTGTCCCCGACCGCCAAATTATCAATATCAAAGTTATTTACTTCGTATGCATCAACGATGATATCATTGATACTTTCAGTCAATTGTCCAAAGGCACCAATTATGACCGCCTTGGGCTTCCCGTTTAACACGTGATCAGATACGTGTCTCCAAACAGATTGAGCCAGAGTTTGGCTTCCTAATTTTTTGAAACGAAAAGATCGGCGTTCATAATCACGATCCAAGTCTTCCCTATTGAGTTCGAAGAAGTTTTGGTTCAGAGCATTGGTTGAGCGCTTTTTGGTGGGTACATTTGGCAAGGTATCAACGTCAAACCACTTTTTGAGGTCCGAAAGACTTCCCGCCCCTGAGACATATCTCGCCATCATGTCTGAATTTTGCCAAGCGTGTTGTGTGAATTGCAAAGCCGCCTTTCCCCAGAAACTTAAGTTCCGAATGCGAGTATTTGTGTATTCTTCAGTTTCTTCTGGATCAATTAAAGCCCAATCAAGAGGGCGCAACTCGTAACCATTAATATCAAGGTAAGTAGATGGAGACGCATTGTTCCAAGCAAAGTTTTTTGTTTGCTCAGTCTCCATTCCAACACCACAGACAAAGCCTTCTTGATTTCCATGACATCTATTGTCTTGTATAGTGGCCTGAGAAGTGTGCTCAGGCGTGTCTTTACCTCGATCAACTGCAATGCCGGCAGAACCGTTATCCCAGCATTCGTTTTCAGTCAATGAATCGCTCTCCGAGGATAAAAGAAGAATACCCACGTGCCGGTTTCCATGGCAGCGATTGGACTGGATAACTGCTCGAGAGGGATCCTCAGGCGTGTCTGGATGTCGATAAAGTTCAATACCACAAGAACCGTTGTTCCAGCATTCGTTTTCTGTCAAAGCATCGCTCTCAGAGGACAAAAGAGCAATGCCCGAACCCTGATTTCCATAACAACGATTAGCTTGGATAACAGCCCGAGAGGGGGAATCAGGTGTGTCTGAACCTCGCTGAAGTGCAATGCCCGCAAATCCATTGTCCCAGCATTCGTTCTCTGTCAAAGCAGAGCTCACCGAGGACGAGAGAAGAATTCCCGCTTGCTGGTTTCCATGACAGCGATTGGCCTGAATAACAGCCTGAGAGGGGCCCTCAGGCGTGTCTTTACCTCGATGAAGTTCAATGCCACTAGAACCGTTGTCCCAGCATTCGTTCTCTGTCAAAGCATCGCTCTCAGAGGACAAAAGAACAATGCCCGAACCCTGATTTCCATAACAACGATTAGCTTGGATAACAGCCCGAGAGGGGGATTCAGGCGTGTCTGGATGTCGCAGAAGTAAAACGCCGCCAGAACCATTGTTCCAGCATTCGTTCCCTTTCAAAGCATCGCTCTCAGAGGAAAAAAGAACAATACCCCATGCTTGGTTCCCGTGACAACGGTTTCCAAGAATTGATGCAGAAGATAAGCCTAGTTTGTCTTTACTCTCTTGCAATGAAATTCCACTAGAGCACTGTTCTACTATGCAGTTTTGCACTTGACTTTGTTGCGTAGAAATCAGCGCGATACCATGGCGGGCAAAATTTTTCGCATTGACGCTATCAATCATAACAGAAGTGCTGGCTCGACAATATAAGCCACCAAGTCCAGAATTCGCTTGTATGCCGGCAATCTCTAAATTCGTGAGCGAAACACCTTGGCAAATATTGAGCCAAATTAAACCCCATTCTACTTTCATATTTTCTGGGTTTTTAGTCGAATTTTGAATTGATTTATCGGGCAATGCACGAACGGGTGTGTTCGTTGAATGGCTGGTTATTGAAAAGTCTTTCAAGGTTACATTCCGAGCCTTTACAGCTTGAATGGCTGGGCCATCCCCGTCATGGACGAAAATAGTATCATGAATACCCGCTCCTTGAAAAACAACGCCGGTTGGAATGTCCAAAGTATCAGAGAATAAATAACGCCCCGCTTCAATTAGAATTCTATCGCCAGGTTGAGCCTTATGGAGTGCCCCAACAATACCGACCATGCCATCTGCATGACTACATTCAATTGTTTGTTTCATAGACTGCCCTACAAAGAGAGTTGAGAGGTGTTTATCTCGATATTTAATCACAGAACGGAAATGCATACGCCCGAATATTGCTCCAGAAAGTTTTTTTTCCACTTAGTGTCTGTCTAAAAATACGGGAACAAGACAAAATCAGCCTAAATTTAGTCACACATCTTATTCAAAATGAAGAAATTCTCGCGTTTGTGCAATGTGCTTGCGATGATTAATTTGATAAACAATGCATTCTTGAACAGACACTTACTGAATAGTATCCGTCTTAATATATAGCCACATCCCATCCTGCTCTAAAAGAACAGTTCACGATAGGTGATGTCGACGATCTGAAAGCTGAAGCCAATAAATTAGCCGATGGTGATGATATTGATGAAACCTCGATCCAAGCCATCGTCCGAGCTCTGGTTGATGCAGAGGTCAATGCCCTAACAAAACTTGGAATAGATCAGGATGCCGTTATTGCAGCACCAGCTATGGTTTCACCGGTAGTTGGGCATACTGCAGCTGAAGCAGCCGACGAAGTGCCTGAAGGTCCTCTGCTTTCAGTCTGTGTTGCTGATTGGATGTCTGAGAAACAGGGTATAGATGCCTGGACTGAGAAGACCACCAAGGAACGCGAAAGCGCTTTGGATGCATTCAAAGAGATTTGTGGTGATA
>JAESQY010000048.1 GCA_016764915.1 Aliivibrio sp.
CAAAAACAGTAAACCATGGCGTGCCGAGCCGCATCTGAAACCCCAGCATAAAAGCCGCCCATTCAGTGGCGAGCCAAACGGTCCCGATCACGACGAGAAAAGTGATCAATATCTGACCAATAAGAATTTTTGTTGGGGACATCTGGCCCTCCTGAATATGTTAAGAACACATTCAGGAGAGGGGTAAACCCACAAAGCGTCAAGTAATTTTATTTAGTTATTACAATAGCTTGTGACTATAAACGACATAGAATATTTTAGAAATATTTAGAAGGTTTTTGCGCGTTTTTGATGTAGCAAAGAAAAATTATTAAAAATTCACTCAAAAACAAATTTGCTCTAAAAAGAGCCACCATAAATATTAAAAATTCACGAATCAATCAGTTCATCATTACTCTAAAATATAAACTTTGTTGTATAAAAAAATCGATCTTATCGGATTTAACGTCCGTTTCAAACCCAAAGTGGGAGTTAAATCCGATAAGATGTTAACTAAAATAGTAACTAAATTTTATGATTGACAATTAATATAGAAGATTAGTGAAGAATTAAATATAAAAAATTCTATTAGATTTTCTAAATCGAACCTCAATCAAATCGCTAAAGCTAGGCCCGACCTCCATAATCTATTTATTCAGACTTTAACTTTAAGTAATGGCTTATTTATACTTTAAAATAAAAAGCAATAAACCTGTTACCAGCGCACCACCAATAAGCAACTGTAATTGTGGGGAGTGTTTATTATTATGGCACCATGTAGCAAAATGCTGACAGTTATCCGTAATTAACTTCCATTCCTTACCAATCGCGCCTCGTGCCTTTCTCAAAACATCATTTGGATCAAGATTACTTGGATAACCTTTGCTAATGATATCATATCCACTTGAAAATACTTCAAAACTTTCCTCTTTAACAACACCCGTTCGCTGAGAAGAAGAAACAACAGTCCCCAACTCTGACACAACTCCCCAATGCTCAAACCCTAAAGGCAGCTTTGCTGCAATAATTTCACCTTGTGTATACATATAAATCTCGCTATAATAAGTTAAATTAAATAAATAGTTATTTTTAACTATAAGTTATATATAATCTATAAAACTATTTTTGTAAAGGGCTTATATAAATGGATGCAGGAACCACATATTCAGCCATAGTAGGTAATGTTATCAAGCGGTTACGAGACACCAAGTCAATATCTCAAGGTGATATGGCAAAAGAAATGGGAATTTCACAAGCTGCTTGGTCAAAATTAGAAAACGGGAAATCCACTCTATCGGCATCTCAACTTGCTAAAGCCGCTGACTATTTATCAATCCCTACTCATCAAATAATACACTATGCAGATGATACCAAAAAAGGCTTAAAAGAAAATGGAATGACTGTGACGTATGATAATAAAGAAGCAGCTAAAATCGGCTTAATGTTGCTGGGGGCGGCAGCTATTGGGGCAATCATTGCTACTATTGTATTAGCAAAAAAATAAAAGTTATAGGGGGCAAATAAATTGGTCGATAAGGTAAGGGCTTCTCGTGACGGACATGAATATCATGAAATCTGGACTGCTCGACGAGCACTATCGTTAATACTACCATCAGAAGGCCTATCAGGTATAGCAATTGAAGGCCTATCCGTAGAGGACGAATCTGAAGTATCTGATACGGCAATAGAAGTGGCTGATTTAACCATATACTATGGCAAAGGCTCTCATTTTAGTTCCTGCACTTCAATGGTTATCCAGCAATTTAAATATTCTGTTGCCAGCGCTAACAAGAATTTTAGGGCCAGTGACACAAAGAAAACAATTAAGAAATTCACTCAAGCGGAAAAAGACTATTTAGCTAAGCAAAGCAAGGTTGAAGTCATCAAGAAACTCTCGTATGAACTTGTTACTAATCGGCCAATACTACCAGAATTACAAGACGCAATTAACTGCTTAGCGAACGACACTACAACTGATGATATTGTCACAAATGAGCAAATTAAGCAGATAAAAGATGCCAGCGTACTGAATGGTAAGAAATTACAACATTTCTGCCAACGATTATTAATGACTGGTACAGGAATCAGCTTAAAATCAGCACAAACGAACCTGAGGAAAACAATTACCAGTTGGGCTGCTGATGAAGATATCCAAGCAAAAGCGCTATTAGGTGATCTGAAACAAATGGTCCGAGACAAAGCTGGAACCGATGGTGAAAGAAATCATATTATAACCAAATATGATGTTATGGAGTCCCTTGGGATTGATGACTTTGAAACCTTATTACCCTGCCAAAGTGCTATTATCCCACTAGAAACATCTGTACTTCGTGAGCAAACGTCACAGGCTCTCTCCAAAATAAAAGAAACACAACTACCTGTTCTTATCCATGCTACAGGAGGTATTGGCAAAACAGTCTTTCTTCAATCCATTGTGAATGAGCTATCCCACGCAAATCACATAGTACTCTTCGACTGTTTTGGTGGCGGAGATTATAGAACACCGTCTGATAGGCGGCATCTCTACAGCAATGGCTTACTGCATATTATTAATGAGCTTGCTCTATCTGGATTGTGCGCTCCTATACTGCCAAATACATCAGAAGAAAGTCAGTTTCTGCGCGCTGTCAAAAAAAGGTTGAGAGCGGCTATTCAACAACTTCGGCTGAATGAACCAGAAAAAAATCTGGTTATCTGTTTAGACGCTGCTGACAATTCGTCTATTGGTGCAGCAGAGAGAAATGAACAGCCATTTCCTATATTATTAATTAAAAGCCTAGCTGGTGATCAGTCGATTGATGGCCTCACCCTGATTTTAACATGTCGGACTGAGCGCATAGAAATGACTATTGGAGATGTGCCATGCCTTCAATTCCCACTTTTACCTTTCACGAAAGAGGAAACAAAATTATACTGCAAAATTCATAAGCTTGAATTATCTGACACGAAAGTTGGGATAGCGCACGACAGATCAGGAGGAAACCCAAGGGTCTTAGACTATCTCAGGAAAACTGATCAATTACTTCATTCCTCAAGATTATCTGATACTCCAAATGTCGAGGAAATTCTTGAAAAAATTGTCGCCGATTCCATACAACAAGCAATTACTAACGGCATATTAAAAGAACAAGTTGATCTTTTTCTTACAGCAATAGTGGTTCTACCGCCCCCAATACCTATCAATGAGCTAGCTCAAGCCCTTAGCATTACCACATCAGCAATTGAGAGCTTTAGTGCTGAATTTACACCTCTTATTGAAAACACAGCATTAGGATTAGTTTTTCGAGATGAACCAGCCGAAACATACTTGTGCTCTCTGTATGGCAAAAATGAAACTATTATAAAAAATCTTGTTAAAAACCTTCACGATGCCCAGACATCATCAAAGTATATGGCTACTATATTACCTCTACTACTTCAAAAGACAGGCCTCACCGATGCACTTTATCAATTAGCGTTCAGCAAAAAATTGCCCGATAATGTTACCAGCGATGCAGGTAAACGGCGCATTATTCTGATGCGTATCAAAGCAGCACTTTATGCTGCAGTACAAAAACAAAATTATAACCATATCGTATCTCTTCTTGTTGAATATGCCATGATTTCTGGTGCTGATGACAAAGGATTAGCTTACCTCTCATCAAATCCTGATCTAATTCATATAGCAAACGATACTGACAGCATCCGTCGAATATTTGAGACTAAAGAGCTGCTACCCTTTGCCAAATATTCATCTCGCTGTATCCTAGCTACTTTGGGAAATGATATCAGTACATCAAGGTCAAATGCTATTGAGTTTGAAGGCTGGCTAGACCATGAACGGCAAAAAATTCAGGATCATAAGAGGAAACATGCCACAGCCAATGAAATAGCTGCTATTCCATTCTTTTTAGCCTCAAGTAAAGATCACCTAACTTATGTTTCTGAATATTTTAAACACTGGAATCCTCTTTTTGCTTTTAAAATAGCAAAATACTTTACCAACCTTTTGCGGTTAAAGTACTCGACTTGCACCACAAACGAAATCGAGTTTGATGTACTAATAAAGGCTATCACTTCAGAGAGCTCAACTAGTTGGGTATTAACTACAGCATTGATAGAAGGTCTATCAAAAATAGACCAACGTACCGAAAAGGACTTGCTTACGAGTCTCTCCTCGTTCTTGCCTACCGAAAGCATTCATGAAAACTCTATGAGTGACACTCATACTACAACACCATCCATCATGTTATTATATACAGCTGGCCGCGCAGTCAGGCATAAGCTCCCAAATGTAGCCAGAAAATTGACTGAAGCATGTTACATGTCACGGCCCCATGAACTTTATTTTGAACGTCATTACACTGATACTACCTTATTGAATTGGCTCTTACAAATAACCATTCAGGCTTCCTACAAATCAATTCCCCCCAAACTGATAGACCTACTACCAAAAGATTTTTATGAAGTATTGCCTAAAGAAAACCACATCATGGATGATGCAGAGCTAAGGGTGGAGCTTCTTAAATGGATAAAGTTAACGCCAATAGATGATAGCGAAAGTTTCAAAACCAAAAAGCATTTCAAAACGTCTCGCGAACAACATGATGGCATCAGACTTATAGAAGAAAAACTTGATCACATTCTGATACTAGTTAAGGCGGGAGCACAAACTCTAACAGCCTCTAAAAAGAACTATCTAAACGCCTCTGCATCTCTTCTTGATCTATGGGCTCAATTAAGGAAAGTGACAGGACAGTATGGGCAAGCTGAAAATGAATTAACGTGGTTTTATGAAGAAATATCACGTAAATACACCTTTCAGATACTAAGAATTTGTAATGACTGGTCAACAAGTTCAGTAAAGCAACTCATCAACTGCTACGAGGGGTCATCTTATGTCTCACCATCATCATACTCTGCACTGATCAAAGAATTATCATGTATTAAAGAATTTCATCTTTTAGCAGGTCAATTAGCAAAAAAAGCAATTTCAGTCGCGATCGCAGAATCAGATACGGACAAACGAACTGATGAATTTGCAGAAATATCAAGAGCTATTCAATCAGCCAGCAAAGATGAAGCTACTGCTTATTATAAACAAGGCCTAAATGAAACAGAAGCAATAGGGTCAGGAGATTATCAATTCATAAATGACTTGCTCATATTTGCTCAAAACCTTCGTGCTCCACTCTCCGATGAATTAGCCTATCGCTTTGGGCAAATTTGCGAACTTAATATGCAATACGACGAAGAAAAATTTCCGTGGATTGCGACAGGTTATGCCTTTGCAAAAGCTGCGGGCCCAAAAGTGATAGCACAATATGCGCGCTGGGATGATCGTGATAAAATTCTGCTTGATTATAATTTTGATCCATTAATTGTGGGGCTACTTGAAAATAAATCAATATCATCATCACAAGCCGTTGCGTTATTACCTTTCACAAAACTTGGAAATTATCATGATTGGAAAGCCTCCGAAATCATAAAGCACATTATTGGTCAAAACCCAGATGATGCCCCTGAATTAATTCAAACAATCATACGATATACCCCTAAATCCAGTCCGCGCACCCTTCAAAGCGTACTTAAAGCCATTCCTGATGCCTATATTCACGCCATTCCTAACTCTGAATGGCTGCAGAAGGCTCCAAAAACCCTACAGCAATGTGTTGACCATGATAACGGTAGGCGCAACAATCATAGCTCACCAAAATCGTGGAAAAATGATAAAAAGTATATCGCTGAACAAAAGAAGGAAGAAGCCAGAGTTAATAGTATCATAGAAGACATTGACCCACTCAACCACGAAAGCATTTCAAATGGAATTCTTGAAACTGGCGGCACTTCTTCATGGTATTACATACAAGACAAACTGTTTCCCACCCTGCACGACAAAGTCGCTTACTCTGACCGCATGGCCTATTTAAATAGCCTAATGGCAGCTGAAAAAATTCAAATAAAAGATAAGATTACTGTTTGTGAGGAACTGATCCAAAAATGGGAAATATCTTCTACTGCACTTAGCAAAACTCAACTAAATACTCATTTAGATTCACTAATAAAACAGCATTGCAAAGAAATTGTGACAACAGGTTACGGCATTGGCTCCACTATCAAGGAGCTGGCCAAATTTGGTCAAACCTCTATGGCCAAAGTTGCTTTTGCTATGCTACAACAAGTCGTAAAGCAAGAAATAGATGTCGCCAATCATGTACTTTTTGATTTTGCATCGATCATCGCAGACCTCGCATCCCCTGAAATTCCTAAAGAAGTACTTACCCGCATACTCACAAGCAAAGCCGCACGGCGGGTTGATGAAATTGGTGATGGCGTTTGGGGTAGTCATTTAGCCCCCTCTACAGACACTGAAGAAATCATTGCCCATTTTATTTGGTCGAAACTAGCATCTCCTCAAGCAAAACAACGGTGGGAAGCTGCCCATTCAGTCCGTATCCTCGCCAAGTTCAGTAACTGGTCAATAATTGAAAAATTAATTTCTTTGATCTCGTCCCCCGCTCCTTCAGCATACCTTTCCCCTGATCATGAATTTATGTTTTATAATGCGAAACAATGGTTGCTAATTGCACTAGCGCGGATTTCAAAAAATGATCCTAAAAATGTATCCCAATTTGTGACAAAAATATTAGACGCAACAATTCGAACTACAATTCCTCATGTGATAATCGATCACTTCGTTAAATGTATCACTGTCAACTGTAGTGACTATATTGACTTACCTGATATAGACCAAAAAATAATTGATAAAATTAATCAACCATCTTTACCAATGAAAAATAAACAAGAATATTATAAAAAACATAGCCGGATAAGAAAAAGAAAGCCTTATTCGCCAGATTCATTCCGGCTAGGTTACCATTTTGAAAAAGATCTTGAATACGGCCTGGAAAGTTTATTCGGGATTTCTCACGACGAATTTTCTGATTTTTTAGAAAATGAACTTAAAGATGAATTTCCAAATATTAGTAGCACCAATGACCTTGGCGGACGAGGACGCCATGGCAATTATATGGGAGGTCGACAAGCCAGTTACAATTCAGATTGCGATATCTTTGGAGAGTACCTTGCAAATCACAAAAAATATGAATTAATGGGGCGATTAATTCACGAACGCCCAATACTAACTTATGATTTCGACAATAATCCATGGCAAGACTGGCTAGACAATCGAATTCTTACAAACAAAGAGGGCTACTGGTTGTCCGATGGCGTTGATTTCCAGCCAGCTGACACCCATTGCTCATGTTTAATTTTTAAAGATAATGCACATATGGTAATTACCGAGATTAAAGCAGTTTTGGCAGTCGCAACAATTGCACAGGACCTTCGCAAACAAGAACAATTAACCCTTGAGGGCAATTGGCAAAGTTATGAAGGTGTACAAATTTTTGTTTCCAGTGTCTTTACAAATTCACATGATGCTGAAACTATAGCCGAACAATTACTCACTATTGATGACGGTTTCTCTATTAGATTACCGCAACTGCAATTTCACCTAGATGAATACTACGAAGATAGTGATGAATTACATATTGATGTAGAACCTTTTATAGCAGAGGTAAGCTATGAACCAGCACTGGATGAACATGATGCCTTCGGAAGTCGGTCAGCCCAAGAACGATCACGACCCGCAATATGGTTTCAAAAAAAGCTTTCCCTAAATTCCGTTGATCCATTCAATAGAGAATGGCTAAATCCTAATAAGGAAATTGTGATTAAAGCGGAAGCATGGGGGCATCATACTGGTAGTGGACAGCATAAAAAAGAAATAAACGGTAATCGCCTGAAAGGATCGACGAAACACATACAAGCTTATTTGCAAGAAAACAAAAAATCTTTGATCTCGCTGATTAAGTTGAAACGGTATGACGATAGTAATGAGGACGCTAAATTCACATTTGTATTGGCGACAGTTGTGAGGCACCCAGACTTATCAGTATCAATTTCCGAAGTGAAAAAACTTATGGGTTAGAAACGGTAATACCTTCATATTTACGGGGCCTAAAAAGCAACCCCTTTATGCTAACAATTTTTTTTATATAAAATCAATATAAATGTCCTCTTTTGGTTCTTCTTGCCTATAAGTTCAAAGCCCTAAACGGGAGTTTATTTTTTTAGCAATGAGACCTAGAGAGAATTCACCCTAGAGGTCGATCAATCTCGAGTTCTCTATCCCATTTTCTGAAGATCAAAACCCTCACCAAAAAATATGACCTCAAGTATACCTGCGATTAAAGAGACACACCCCGCCCGATCGTCCAGTTGATATTTCCCCGACTGACCGTGCCGGATATCACTTTCCCCTTGGCACGATCCATCACTGGTCGCCACGGCACGAGGGTGAACTCTTTGGATTTCTCCAAAACCGCATATTGACCGCTTCTGAGATTTAGTTTTCGGATATAGGTTCCACTCACCTCTCCCTTGTTCTGCATGGGTGAATATTGTTTACCTGTTTGGCTGGAGATTGTTGCCGCAATCTTTGTCAGTTCCCATCTAGTCAATTGGCTCTGAAAGTTCTTCGGGTAAATAAACTGATCCCCCTTTTGTTGGATTAGTTCTTGCCGTAATAGCCA
>JAESQY010000049.1 GCA_016764915.1 Aliivibrio sp.
ACGTTGACGAGCCGCTTTAGCCATTGGGTTGATAGAAACGCCACCATATACCCAGCAAGATGTATCACGAGTAAATAGATGATTCGGTAGTGGTTCAATGATGAAGTCTGTTGGAGCGTGAATACCTTGCATCATAGAAGATGATTTCATAGGCATTTCAGCGTAAGACAAACCACCAGTTAGGATTTTAGAAAGTTCAATGTTTGGTAGGTCACCTAGATGACAGCGTACGTCATTAGCAAATGTAGTACCTAAACGGTAATCAGATATTTGACGAGTCAACAACCACTCTTTAGCTTCAGTCACTGCTAACGTATCAGCAAGAAGATTAGTTAGAAGTAAAACTTCTACACCTTGGTCACGCAACGTTTTTGTAAAGACATCATGCTCTTTACCTGCACGATCTACTGCTAACACATCATCAAATAATAAATCGTGGCAGTTAGATGGCGTTAAGTGGTTTAGTGAACGTCTTGGACGGTGAACTAAAACTCTCTTTAGCTGACCAACTTCTGAACCTACGTATAACTTACTCATGTTCAACTCTCTCTTAGATGACTAACTGGCAATATGCCAACACTAATTTAAATGGCGAAGATGAATGAAAATACAGTTTTTACTCGTTTCGAACTTCGCTTTATCGTATGGATTAATCATACTCGACTAGGGCTGCAATTCCTCGATCCAGATCACACTTTGGAGAGTAAGTTGAATTGTAAGTCATTGTTTTGAAAGCGTTATTTATTCATGAATTTTGGTTTTTTTCAGGGAATTTATATGTCAAAAAAGTGCGTGTTGAGTGGTGTCGATGGTGCTAACTTACTGAAACGCTTTCATAGAAGAAAATGTAAGTGGGATTTTATGCAGTCACTATTTCTGGTGAAAATATCAACAAATGAGCAGTTATGCACTTTTTTCGAAGCTGTATATGAAAATGATAAAAACCAAGTCAAAATTAAATTTAAATAGTTAGAAGTAACCCTAAATAGGTGGTTTGTTGATGAGTAAAACCTGCCCATCATTGAAAAGAAATTATTTCGCTTTGTGACTAAAAAATATAGGAGTGGTGATAGTGAGAGTGAGTAGATAGGGCATCGTCGTTATTAAAATATTCTTGAACCAACTGGTGTCAATATACTCATTAAACAGAGTTGGCTTTCAAAAAGGATGCTAAAAGAAAACAGAGGAGGTTTAGGTTTGATAAGAGAGTATGAGATAAAAAAAGCCAGCACGAGGCTGGCTTATTAAGATTACAGTGTTGAGTTGTTATTACATGATAGCGCCAAGGCTAAGCATAATAGTAATAAGTACCATCAAAATTCCAATCAGGGGCATTACCCATTTCAACCAGCGAACGTAAGGAACTTTAGCAATGGCTAAGCCACCCATAACTACCGCTGAGGTAGGCGTCACTAAATTCACGATGCCAGAAGCTGATTGGTATGCAGTTACTACTAGATCACGACCTACTCCAGCAAAATCAGCCAGTGGAGCCATAATAGGCATGGTTAGTACCGCAAGACCGGATGATGAAGGTACTAGGAATGACAGTAAAATCTCTAACCAGTACATCACGTTGATGAACATTATTGATGAAAGACCTGTCACAGCGTTTTCAGCAGCAAAAAGGATGGTATCAGTTATCATGCCTCTATCCATGATGACTACGATGCCACGAGCAATACCAATGATAAGTGCAACGCCTAGAAGATCACGAGCACCATCAATGAAGCTTGAGGTAAGATCTTCTTCACTCATTCTAGCAACAAGACCTACAATGATTGAAGCGGCGAGAAACATAGCTGAAATCTCAGCCATCCACCAACCAGCAATAGCAACACCGTAAATCATCACACCGAATGAAGCAGCAAAGATAGCTAAAATGACTTTACGAGTCGTCGTGAACTCAAGGCTGCCTTGCGCGTCTTTGTCACCCAGGAAGAAAGCTTTGTTCTCTTCATATTTGTCATAAACAATAGACTTTGATTGGTCAGCTTGAACCATTTTTGCGTAACGCATAACGTAAGCAACACAGATAAACCAGCCAATCACTAAGATAGCAGCACGTAGCATGATTCCATCAGTAAATGGGATGCCAGCAGCATTCGCAGCAATAACCGTTGCAAATGGGTTAATAGTAGAACCAAGGGTTCCGATACCAGCACCAAGTAGTACGGTTGCAGCGGCAACAACTGGGTCAAAACGAGCGGCAATCATTACAGGGACAAGTAGGGTATAAAAAGGTAATGATTCTTCAGCCATGCCATAAATCGTACCGCCAGCTGCAAACAGAGCCATTAGGATAGGTATCATCCACTCCTCTCTACCTTCTAGTCTAGCGGTTACTCTTTCAATACCAGCATCAATTGCCCCTGTTTTTGTTACTAGACCTAGGAATCCGCCAATAACAAGGATGAACAGTGATACATCAATCGCGGCTGCTTCATAAGTGTTGTGATCATAAAGACCATCGATTGGTGCTAAGAAAATATCAGCAATCCCTTGTGGATTGCTTTCAACTTGTTGATAAGTACCTGTAACGGGCACTTCTTTTCCTAAATTTTCATCCATTACTCGATCGTATTGGCCTGCTGGAACAATCCAAGTTAACAATGCAACAAAAGCGATGAGTGCAAATAAAATTGTGTATGCAGATGGAAATTTTAAGTTTGCTAAGAAACCTTTTTTTTCATCTTTGTTTATGGTGTCAGTGGTCATAATTCTCTCCTTCTGCCAACAATTTTTAAATGATCGTTTGGCGATAAATCTTATGTCGTTAAAGTGTAATTTCACAAAAAGTTTATACCGAGAAATTAATCATAACTATGCTGAACTTCACGCTTTTCAGTTTGTTACATAGTTTGTAATTATTCATTGCTACCAAGATCTGGGTATTAATGAGATAAATATGCTTGTCTATGCCGTTTATTCATTTTAATGAATATTTTTTTTATGCGGTTGGCATAAATTTATTGTTAATTAACTCAGTTATATCTATGAATTTACGTATGAGCAGGAAAAATAAACAGTGGTTATGCGATAATTTTGCAGGGTTATGGGAAAGTGAAGGGTAAGTATTTTGAGAAATATGGAATTTTATTCATATAATTTTTTTAGATTATTTGAGATGTAAAAACGTAATATCGAACACATACTTGATATTTATCAATTTACGGTTTTGACTGATAGTAATTTCAACTAATCCATGCGATATTGCGCATCGTTATTCCAATTAATGTCGAAACAGTGGAGCACCCATGTCTAATGAATCAATGCCTGAAGAAGAGTTCATCACTTATGCAGAGCTGATTGAAGAGCAAAAAGAAGAGACTCGTGAAATTATTGAAATTTTACTAGAAGATGGTAGTGATCCCGATTCGCTGTATTCGATAGAGCATCACCTATCAGCAGAAAACTTCTCTGTATTAGAAAACGCCGCAGTTGAAGCTTTTAAATTAGGCTTTGAAGTATTAGAAGCTGAAGAGCTAGAAGTTGAAGGTGGCGGTAAAGTGATGTGTTTCGATGCTGTGATGGAATCAGCCTTAGATCCTGAACTCATTGATGCGCAAGTAGTGAAGTTAGTGGCATTAGCTGAAAAATTTGAGATTGATTATGATGGTTGGGGTACCTATTTTGAAGGTGATCAGCCAGATGAAGATGATGAAGACTAATGCTTAAATTGCATTGAATTTTAAGCGGTTGATGTTGCCATCGACCGCTTTTTTTTGTCTTGTGTAAATGGAGAAAGCTTGTAGAATCAGCAGCAAAATTGATCTAGCTCAATAAAAGGCACGGCATGTTAACTGCGTTATCCGGTATATGGCAACTCTCCCCGCTAACAGACTTAACACTACCTCAAGGTGATCTGACCTTTCCGGCCGCCATAAGCACGATTTTACCTATGGAACTGACTGAGAACGAAATAGCGGCTCAAGAGTGGCATTTAATGCACGACTTTGACGTCTCAGAAGCGATGTTTGCATATGCGGCTATCGACATTGTATTAAAAGGGGTCTCACACTACGCTGAAGTGAGAATCAATGGTAATGCGGTATTGGATTGTTTTGATAGTGAGGTAACCTATCAAAAAGAGATAAAGGCACATCTCCATGTTGGTTTTAATCGTATTGAGATTCTATTTTTAGAACAAGGTGATGATTGGTTGCTTGACGATGAGAGAGCAAAATACTCTATTGCTAATAGACCGATGGGTATTTTTGGCGATCTGGGACTACGAGGTATCAGGCATCTAAGGTTAAAGAGTGCCACTGCGATACCTATTATCCAGCATGGTAGTGGTGAAGTTAAAATTGCTATCTATTTCGATACTTTAGTGGTGGGTATGATCGCTGCCAAGGTTAAATTCGATGGTATGAGTTATTCAATACCGATTGATGTGAGAGCGGATAGAGTCACTGCGTTATTTCAAGTTGATGCTCCAAGGTTCTGGAGTGAAGAGAGGCAAGATGAAAATGATATCTATAAGATTGAAATCGAGCTTGAAGGACAAGTGATGCTGATCCCTTATAAAATCGTAGAAGGTCAAACCGAAGAGTCGTTTTACTACTAGGGGCAGAAAACGCCATGGCAATGAATGGCGGGATGTCGAAAATCTGAGCGTGTTGTTCATAGGTTGATCATATGAAGAGATATAAAAAAGGCTGATCCTATTAGATCAGCCTTCTGTTTTTTTGCTAGGAGTCTTTAAAGAGCAGTAATTGTTGCTTTTTGTGCTTCTAGTTTAACGAGTGTCTCTTTATAGCCATCTAATTTCTCACGCTCTTTAGCGATAACGACTTCAGGCGCTTTTGCAACAAAACCTTCGTTAGCCAGCTTTCCTTCTATGCGTTTAATCTCGCCTTGAGTTTTTATAGACTCTTTGTTTAAGCGAGTAAGCTCGGCATCTTTATTGATAAGACCCGCCATTGGGATCATCAGCTCAGATTTGCCAACCAGTGATGTTGCACATGCAGGAGTCTTTTCATCATCACTTAACACTTTAATACTATCCAATCTTGCAAGAGAGGTGAGTACAATCTCATTGGCTTGAATACGTGCTATGTCTTTTTCATCAGCAACCTTAACCATCACGCTCAGACCTTTGCTCGGTGCAATGTCGTATTCAGCGCGCAAGTTACGAATACTTGTAATGAAGCCTTTAACCCACTCAAGATCAGCAACAACTTCAGGGTTGAAGTGTTCCTCATTAAACTGAGGAAGTGCTTGAGTCATAATGGTTTCACCTTCAACACCTTCAATTAACGGTTTAACGTTTTGCCAGATGGACTCTGTAATGTAAGGGAGTACAGGGTGAGCAAGACGCAGTGTCTTTTCAAGAACCGTAATCAACGTATGGCGAGTGGCACGTTGTTGAGCTGCAGTTCCTTTACTAAGAACAGGTTTTGTCAGCTCTAGGTACCAGTCACAGAATTGGTTCCAGATGAACTCATACAGCGTGTTCGCTGCCATATCTAAACGGTAGTTGTCTAGATGAGCATTAAACTCTTTGGCAGCCACTTCAAACTGAGATTCAATCCACTTGTCTGCTAATGAGAATTCAAGCTCTGCATTTGCAGCCATACCACAGTCGTGCTCTTCTGTGTTCATCAATACGTAACGGCTGGCGTTCCAAAGTTTGTTACAGAAGTTACGGTAACCTTCAAGACGCTTCATATCCCAATTGATATCACGGCCCGTTGATGCCATCGCTGCAAGAGTAAAGCGCAGGGCATCTGTACCGTATGGTTCGATACCGCCTTCAAACGTTTTACGCGTCGCTTTCTCGATTTTAGCAGCAAGTTTAGGTTGCATCATGTTGCCACAACGTTTTTTAACAAGATCCTCAAGGCCGATGCCATCGATCATGTCGATAGGATCAAGTACATTACCTTTAGATTTAGACATCTTGTCACCGTTTTCATCACGGATAAGCCCCGTCATGTAAACGGTTTTGAAAGGTACTTGAGGTTTGCCGTCTTCGTCTTTTACAAAGTGCATGGTCATCATGATCATACGAGCAACCCAGAAGAAGATAATATCAAAGCCTGATACGAGTACTTCTGATGGGTGGAATGTTTTCAGTGCGTCAGTATCTTCAGGCCAACCTTGGGTGCCAAATGTCCAAAGTGCAGAAGAGAACCACGTATCAAGTACATCGTCATCTTGGCGAAGTACAACGACAGGGGCAAGGTTGTTTTTTTCACGTACTTCCTCTTCTGTATGGCCCACGTATACTTTGCCTTCATTGTCATACCAGGCTGGAATTCTGTGGCCCCACCAAAGTTGACGTGATATACACCAATCTTGCACGTCACGCATCCAAGAAAAGTACATGTTTTCATACTGCTTCGGAACGAACTGTATTTGACCCTCTTCAACGGCTTTAACGGCTGGAGCTGCAAGAGGAGCGGTACGTACATACCATTGATCAGTCAGCATTGGTTCAATAACGACGCCACCACGGTCACCATAAGGAACCGTTAAGTCGTGATCTTTGATCTCTTCAAGCAGACCTAACTCATCAAATTCGGCAACGACTGCACGACGAGCGGCGAAACGCTCCATGCCATGGTATTTTTTAGGTAGTTCAGCATTGTAAGCATCACTCTCTTCACCATTAGTGCTGAAAATCTCAGCAACATCACGGATGTCACCATTGAAGGTTAGGATGTTGATCATAGGAAGGCTATGACGTTTACCTACTTCATAATCATTAAAGTCATGAGCTGGCGTGATTTTTACACAACCTGTGCCTTTTTCCATGTCTGCGTGTTCATCGCCGACAATAGGAATTAAACGGCCAACAATAGGCAGTTTGATCTGTTGACCGATAAGATCTTTATAACGGGGATCTTCTGGGTTTACGGCAACGCCTGTATCACCAAGCATGGTTTCTGGGCGAGTAGTCGCAACCACGATGTAATCTTTACCATCAGCGGTTTTAACACCATTTTCTAATGGATAGCGGAAGTGCCACATGAAACCTTTTTTATCTTTGTTTTCAACTTCAAGATCAGAAATTGCAGTGTGCAGTTTTGGATCCCAGTTAACCAAACGTTTGCCGCGGTAGATCAGGTCTTCCTCAAACAAGCGAACGAATACCTCTTGAGTGGCTGCAGATAGACCATCATCCATAGTGAATCGTTCACGATCCCAATCGACAGAAGCACCCAGCCTGCGAAGCTGTTTGGTGATTGTGCCACCGGATTCAGCTTTCCAATCCCAAATTTTATCAATGAAGGCTTCACGTCCATAGTCGTGTTTTGTTTTGCCTTCTTCTGCTGCAATTTTGCGCTCAACAACCATTTGAGTCGCAATGCCTGCGTGATCGGTACCCACTTGCCAAAGCGTATTTTTCCCTTTCATACGTTCAGCGCGGATCAGTGTATCCATAATGGTATCTTGGAAAGCATGACCCATGTGTAGACTACCAGTGACGTTTGGTGGCGGGATCATGATGCTGTAAGCTTCTTTTGATGTGTCGCCATGAGGCTTAAAATAGCCTTTTTCTTCCCAAGTCTGATACAGAGCTTGTTCTATTGATTGTGGGTTATATGTCTTTTCCATAGGGCTCTTGGTCGAATTAATTTATTAATGGGTATGATGCCAAGCACCATAACTAACTCACCTTTTAAAGGTGAGTTAGTTATGGTTACTGACGTACGCTGTTATTTTACTTATATTGAAGTTTAAACATTAATGAGTGAGTGTACTGATATCGACAGTATTCAACACTATTCCCGCTTGTCGGTACATTTTATACCTTTCTCGAGCTTGTTGTTTACTTTTTTCTTCACATGGCACGAAGTCTATCATTTGCGAGAAGCTAACCGCAAAGGCTGGCGCGTGTTGAGCCAGATTAATCAATAAATTTCTATGACCGCTATAGTGTAAATCCCCCCAGCCAATTTCGACAATAGAACCTGTACGTGCGCCTTCACCAACGAGGTTATGGGGGATGAAGTTATTGGGGTTCAATTGCCAAAGGAGCTCATCTATTTTTTCAGCTTGAGCACGGCAGTCAGCTAAGATGAAAATTTTTTTTCCTTGTTGATAGTGTGATATTACCAAATTAGAGATAAAACGCAGCAAACCAGATTTGGAGTTCTCTGGAGCATCTTCACTGATGATGTAGAAGGTACCATGGCTCATTATTCGAATTACACCGCAATAGTAGATAATAAAAAAGGGCCATTAGGCCCTTAAATCTTAATGTAAAAGATTATTTTTGAGAAGTTTTTGATTCGTTATTCTCTTGACCTGCACGATTGAGTAAGAATTGAACTAACAAAGAGACAGGACGGCCTGTTGCCCCTTTGTTTGCGCCAGACTTCCATGCTGTACCCGCAATATCAAGATGGGCCCAATTGTACTTTTTGGTAAAGTTAGACAGGAAGCAACCTGCTGTGATTGTGCCACCAGCACGGCCGCCAATATTGGCCATGTCAGCAAACGGGCTTTCTAATTGTTCGTGATACTCGCTACTCATCGGCAAGCGCCAGGCGCGATCACCCGCTTGTTCTGATGCATTGATCAGTTCATGTGCCAATGGGTTATGGTTAGCAATTAGACCGCTGATATGGTGTCCCAAGGCAACTACACAAGCGCCTGTTAAAGTGGCAACATCAATGACACATTCTGGTTCATAACGCTCAACATAAGTCAGTGCGTCACAAAGAACTAAACGTCCTTCCGCGTCCGTATTTAATACTTCAACCGTCTTTCCAGACATGGTCGTTAAAATATCACCAGGACGATAAGCATTGCTACCGGGCATATTTTCACAACCTGCTAATATACCAACTACATTGATGGGTAAGTTTAATTGAGCTAAGGCTTTCATTACTCCAAATACTGATGCTGCACCACACATGTCATATTTCATTTCATCCATGGCTTCAGATGGCTTGATAGATATACCACCAGAATCAAAAGTTAAACCTTTACCTACTAATACAATCGGTTTTGCATCAGGGTTAGCATTGCCTTTATATTCCATTATCGACATCAAAGACTCATTGTGTGAACCTTGGCCAACGGCTAGATATGAAGTCATACCTAGTTTCTTCATCTCTTCTTCGCCGATTACTTTGGTATTAACTGTTTCAAAATCATCTGCTAAACGACGCGCTTGAGAAGCTAAGTAGGCAGGATTTGCAATATTAGGTGGCATGTTGCCTAGGTCTTTCGATGCTTTCACTCCTGATGAGATAGCTAAACCATGGGAGATGGCTTTTTCACCTAAATTTAATTCACGTCGTGTTGGTACATTAAAGACTAATTTACGTAGAGGACGACGGGTTTCAGGTTTGCTGCTTTTGAATTGATCAAATGTGTATAGGCCATCTTTTGTTGATTCGACGGCTTGACGAACTTTCCAATAAGTATCGCGTCCCTTTACGTGCAATTCAGTTAAAAAGCAGACGGCTTCCATTGATCCTGTTTCATTGAGCGTACTAATTGTTTTTTTGATGATATCTTTATATTGACGTTCGCCAAGTTCTCGCTCTTTACCACAACCGACTAGAAGAACACGTTCAGAAAGAATATTAGGTACTTGATGCAGTAGTAGCATTTGTCCTGGTTTTCCTTCCAGATCACCGCGACGTAGTAAAGAGCTAATATAGCCATCACTAATTTTATCTAACTGCTCTGCAATCGGAGAAAGTCTACGTGGTTCAAAGACTCCAACTACAATACAGGCACTGCGTTGTTTCTCAGGGCTACCACTTTTTACACTGAACTCCATGCGAACTCCTACATCCTAAAGACAAATAGAACTAAATGTTAGATAATGCTGTTCTAACTTGCTGAATCACTCTTTAGATTTTTGCAAATTAAACGTACTAATACTTAGTTAAAGATTAATAAATAATTGTTTAATGCGAAAGCTATAGTGATTCCAGTAAAAACACAAGTTTTGTATAGGTAGAATAAGCGTGATTATTGTTAGATATCTGATCCGCGAGACACTTAAAAGTCAATTTGCGGTCTTTTTTGTTCTTTTTTTAGTGTTCATTAGTCAGAAGTTCATCCGGGTCTTAGCTTCGGCGTCAGACGGTAGTATTCCCGGTAGTTTAATACTCTCGTTGGTAGGATTAAACATGCCTTCAATGGGGCTGTTAATGCTGCCTTTAAGTATCTTTATTGGTATTTTGTTAACGTTCGGACGACTATATGCCGAAAGTGAGATCACGGTCATGAATGCCACTGGAATGGGGAATAAATACCTTATTCGAGCGGCTCTATATTTGGCTCTAATCACCGGTGTAGTTGCTGCTTTTAACTCTTTATGGTTGGCGCCTTGGAGCCAAGAAAAAGTCACTCAATTGATGGAGAAGGTTGAAGCCGATGTTGGCTTGGAATTGTTACAAAAAGGGCAGTTTCAACCCTCACCGGATGGAAAAGCCGTAGTTTTTATTGATGACATCAGTCGAGATGGTAAAGAATTACAGAATGTTTTTATTGCTCAACCTCTTCCTAGAGATGCGATTAGACCAAGTATTATTTTTGCTAAAAGAGGACAAATTTCAGAACTTGAGGATGGTAGACAGGTATTAGATTTAATTGATGGTCATCGCTATGAAGGAATTCCAACCCGCTTGGATTATATGATCTCAGATTTTGAAACCTACCAAGCTTTGATTGGCCAGCGAGAAATATTGAAAAAGAGCCGTGATTGGGATGCGATTTCAACGGCGGAATTGTTCCGTGACTCCAGTTTAAAAGCAAAAGCAGAACTGCAATGGCGGATCTCACTGATCCTATGTGTCCCTTTATTAACTATGATTGTAGTGCCTCTTTCTGCGGTTAATCCTCGGCAAGGTCGATTTGCAAAATTGGGACCTGCGGTGTTTATCTATTTATCGTACTTCTTGTCAATCAGTGCCGCCAAATCAGCAGTAGAAGATGGTGCATTACCCGCTTATATAGGATTGTGGGCAATTAATATTTCGTTGTTGGTTGCTGGTATACTGCTAAATAGTATGGACAGTTTGCCGGTAAGACGCCTTAAAGATAGATTTCGGAGAAAGGCATAATAGATGTTTAAGATTATTGATTGGTACATTGGCCGTACTATTGTTACCACGTCGGCTATGTGTCTTGTGACGTTAGTCGGTCTCTCTGCAATTATTAAATATGTAGAACAGCTACGTAAAGTTGGTGAAGGTACTTATGATTTAGTACAGGCCCTCTTTTTTGTGGTGCTAAGTATTCCACGTGATATTGAGATGTTCTTTCCCATGGCAGCGCTATTAGGTGCATTAATTGGGTTAGGTATGCTGGCTGCAAGCTCTGAACTGGTGGTCATGCAAGCCGCTGGTATTTCAAAGTTACAAATCGGTTTTTCGGTGTTGAAAACGGCGATACCACTCATGTTAATGGTGATGGCCCTAGGACAGTGGGGAGCGCCAGAAGCTCAGAAAATGGCAAGAGAGCTAAGAGCATTTTCTACTTCTGGTGGCAATATCATGTCAGTGAGAACTGGTGTATGGGCAAAAGATGCCAATGATTATATCTTTATCAGCCGGGTAGAGAGTAAAAACAGCCTGCTAGGAGTTAGTATTTGGGAGTTTGATGATAATAATGTCCTGAGGAATTATATTTTTTCAAAAAAAGCCCTTTATCATGAGAAATTAGGCTGGGTGATGAAAGATGTTTTGATTACGGCTATGGATGGAGATATCAAAATATCAGAACAAAAATTGGATGGAAAAGAGTGGCAGACCACACTAACACCTGAGAAGTTGGCTGTGGTGACGGTTAAACCGGAAGAATTATCGCTCAGTGGTTTACACAGTTATGTCACTTACTTGAAAGATTCAGAGCAGGATGCCGACAGATATGAGTTGGCATTTTGGCGAAAAGCACTGCAACCGTTCTCAATTGCTGTGATGATGCTATTAGCACTTTCGTTTGTATTTGGTCCGTTAAGAAGTGTGACCATGGGGGCACGAATTCTCTCTGGAGTTATAGCTGGGTTTACGTTTTATATATCGAATGAAGTATTTGGACCGATGAGTTTGGTGTATAACTTACATCCAATCTTTGGTGCATTAGGGCCCAGTTTGGTTTTCTTTTTGATCTCTATCGGTTTGCTAAATAGAAAACTGTAGTAACAAAGGGCATTAAAGCCCTTTTTTTGATCTCAAAGTAAGGTGAATATCAGTTTGCCTTAGCTAATACAATAACTTCACATTTTGCCCAAGTGTCTTGAAATGAGCTGTTATGTCTATCAAACAGCGCCATCAGGTTACCTAAACCAAAAGCAGATGTCCCCATGCGAATAAAAGATTGAGTCAACGTAATATTAGAACCGTTCTGATTCTGTATTCTTAATTTCCACGCTCTCATTCCTAACGTCTGTCCACCTTTTGTCCAGAAGAAAGCAAAGAAACCGATAAATACCGCGGATAAGTAGAGTGGGTAGATCTTACTCCAAATAGGGTCAGCGGCTAGAAAAGCACTGACATCTAAGTGCTTCCCGTAAGAGAAAAGATCTAAATAGGTCAGCATATCTAAAGAGGCAATCACAATGCCTGCTGCCATCATTTCAATGGCGATAATGATAAGACCATCATAAAACCAAGCCCCTAAGCGTCTTAAAAAGCTGGCTTGTTTATTATGGAGGGGCTTTTTGTGTAGCGTAGTCATGACTGCTTCCAAATAGTAATAGTATGCGGAGTTTATCAGGACTTTGACCACTTTTTAACTAAACTTCACGGTGTGTGTTTAAAATAGCAGCAAACAACTCTTTTTAAACAAAATAGCTACTGCGAAGTGATCATGCATGGGTATAATGGCGGCACTTACCAAGGGAACTTGTTAAGTATGCCCGAGTGGTGAAATTGGTATACACGACGGATTCAAAATCCGTTGTCGAAAGACGTGCCGGTTCAAGTCCGGCCTCGGGCACCATATTTAAATAACAAAGCCTCAACTTCGGTTGGGGCTTTGTTGTATCTAAAAAGCGAAAATGACCATTAATGCATAGATGTGATGAATGCATCCTTGAGTAACAGCTTGCTACGTGTATATTGATTTTACAGTGATGAGTAAATGTTATTTAGGGATCTTTGTGGTTTTTAGAAAAGATATTAATGGATTAAGAGCCATAGCGGTGATTGCTGTTGTGCTGTATCACTTCAACCCCAACTGGATGCCTGGAGGTTTTGCAGGCGTTGATGTTTTCTTTGTTATTTCAGGTTATTTAATGACTGGGATAATATTCAGTAAAATTGAAAAAGATAGCTTCTCAATTCTTGATTTTTACATCGCTCGTGCCAACCGTATTGTTCCTGCTTTAGTTGTCCTATGCTTAACGTTACTTATTTTTGGATATCTCTACCTGACTCTTTTTGATTTTAGGGAGTTAGGCAAGCATGCCATTAGTAGTCTTGGTTTTTTTTCTAATATAGTTTACTGGAAAGAGGCGGGATATTTTGACGCTGCATCACACAGTAAGTGGCTACTCCATACGTGGTCTCTATCTACGGAATGGCAATTTTATATCATCTATCCTATTGTCCTTGGTATATTGAGCAGAATTTTCTCGCTTAGGTCTTTGAAAATAATTGTATTAATTACTACATTGTTAGGCATGATATTTTGCATCATAGCCACCTATAAATGGCCCGATGCTTCTTATTATCTGCTACCGACTCGAGCGTGGGAGATGATGTTGGGAGGTGTTGCGTATTTATACCCATTCAACATTCAGACTAAATGGAAAAAAGTACTAGAGTTGATCGGTCTTATTTTAATTCTTTGTTCATATCTTTTTATATCAAAACAAGAACTTTGGCCGGGTTACTTAGCCATGATCCCTGTGTTAGGTGCATTTTTTATCATTCAATCCCAGCTAGATGACAGTGTTTTTACAAGTAATGCATTATTTCAAAAAATTGGTACGTGGTCATATTCTATTTACCTTTGGCACTGGCCTTTGGTGGTGTTTGGGTTTTATTTTTCAATGGAAAATTGGGTTTTTATCGGAATTCCGTTATCCATCTTATTGGGTTTCATAAGCTATACCTTAATAGAGCAGAGAAGGGGTATCCTGATACGAGGTAAGAAGAAGTCACTTGAGTCGATGATTACTCGAGTTTCATGGGGTTGCGCGCTTGGTCTCTCAATTTTTATTTATCATGATAGTAATAACTATATAAATGAGAACCCAGAAATAATGGAGCCACTGATACTTGGTCATAATGTGATAAAAGGGAGTGAGCTGCTTTTTTCTGATGCTAATAAGAGTCACTATTTAAATGGTGCGACTGAGAATGATTTTGAATTTTTGGTTGTGGGTGACAGTAACATTGCACATTACGCTTATGGAATTAGTCAAAGCAACCGATATAAGGTGCTGCTTTCGTGGGTTGGCTCATGTCTAAATCTACCCGATTATACAACAGCCCCCTATGCGGCATGGATGGATGATAAGTGGCTAACATCGTGCAGGGATAATTATCAAAAACTGCTGTTCTATTCTAGTAAGGATATTATTCTTGGGCATCAATGGTCTGAACGTTCATTATTATGCGTTTCGAATGAGTGCAATGTGAATGCTTCAATAGATAACTACTATAAGATGTTGTCAAATCAGTTAAGCAAGATGGTGATGCTTATTGGATCAGAAAGGAAGCTATATATAGTGGGTCAAGTTCCAGCGCCAAAAAAATCAATGGTGTTATGTATGAAAAAGGCGGATAGAGAAAGCTGTGTTCGACGTACATCGGAGTTCAATGGTGAGAGAGTTAAACAAAATGATTTTCTTCAACGTTTTAGTGAGCAGTATATCAACGTCTATTTTATTAACCCTTTTTCTGCGGTATGTAATGACAGCAATCAGTGTAAAACGATTGTAGATGATAAAAATCTGTTTTTTGATGAAGGACATTTATCTGCTTATGGATCCTCTACTATCTGGCGCTATATTGAAAAACAGATAGAGAAAACGCTTTAGCGGTCAATTTGTGGATAACTCTGTGTGTTAATTCTTAGTAAATTGTGCAAATAAGAAGATAACTTTGGGGTTGATTATTTATTGTTCAAACGCGCGTTTTTTTGTATTTTTATTGTAATAATCGCTTGCCAAGTTGATCGAACTCTCTATAATGCGACCTCACTGACACGGAGCGGCTTCTTCTTTTAGAAACCAAGAGCCGTAAAGGGTTCTAGCTTAGTCAGTCGGACAACAAGCCACGAGAAATAAGTTTAAAAAAGTGTTTGACACGAGAGCTTAAATCGCTAAAATGGCCGTCCACTTAAACGAGTTAACCGAAAGGTTTGAACGTTTAGGAATTGCTCTTTAACAATTTGACCATGCAATTTGTGTGGGCACTCATGAATAGATTATCAAAAAATAAT
>JAESQY010000001.1 GCA_016764915.1 Aliivibrio sp.
TGAAATTCGAATTTGGTGATAAACTTAATGGCTTTACGCTCATGGAATTTCTTGTCGTATTGGCAATTGAGGCAATGGGCTTTGGGATTATAGTCGGGAGCTTCGGCGACCGGTCGGAGGAGATGATACTTGGCCGTGTTGCGCATAGAATACGTACAGAGCATTATTCGGCTCAGTTAGAAGCAATCCAGTCAGGCCAAGTTGTCACCTTGAGCTTAAACTTGGCTACATGCACCTTCGTAACAGAGATCAACACGAGGGAATTCGATTGCTCGAAAGGCCTGTTTCTCACGCAGTTAACCGATGGGAATGAAACATTGTCACCGGTTTGGCGGGTTACCTATTTTGAAGATGGAACGGTAACAGGTTCGACACTTAACTTGAAATTTGGAGAACAAACAGTTCTTCTCGAATTCAGTTTGATTACGGGTTTGGTCCAAATAACAACGATCGCTTTCTGAGACTGGAACTGGGAAGTTCCTACAGTTGTGGCTGGGAAGTATTGTGTTTAGCTACGGCTAGAAAATTCAGTCCCTCTTTCTACCTCCAGAATCTGACCTTATCCAAAACGCAATGCATGGCGTGGAATTAATTTTACTTGAATAAAGATTTGTTTTCATCTCTAAGTTTTTCGAGCGCCAAACTGATTTTTTTCCAATGAAATTGTTTTAGCTCCTGCGCCTTTTCCCGCATTGGGCTGGCGTTGGTGACGGTCAGAGCGATTGCTTCGCGCAAACTGGGGACATTAAGATCAGCGAATTGACCGGCCGTACCAAGAACGCTTTCTAAAGTGTTGGATTTATTTGCAATCACAGGCACTCCAAGGCTTATTGCTTCGTGCACCGCGGCCTGCATAATATGACTTCGATCAGATAGGGTGATAATTGCGGTGCTCAATGACATTTTCTCAATGTAATCGGCGTAATCTATAAAGCCAAGAAGTGATATATTCTTTGGCATATCAGATGGCACAAGCCCTGCCTTTCTAAAACTCCCAGTAACTTCAAAATTTACATTTGGACATTGTTTCATCGTCTCAATTAGGAGATTGATAGGTTCGTCAGCTCTGAACGAGCACACAACCAAAACACTGGGTTGAACTGGTGGGGGTGAAATTGGAACCCCATCGAAATTACGGGGTAGGGCAATGAGATAGAATGGTTTCCCCCCCCAGCTTTCAACTTCCGCACCATCAAATAAATTGTGGCAAATCACAAATGGGGCACGCTTTGCAATATATTTGTATAACGGTGTGAACTTTGACCAAAATTTGTCGGTAAGTGCGCCGGAATGAAAATCCAATACAACTTTGCTTCTAACAAGAAAACTCGCCAGCAATACTGCTAGGGGGGCGAATGACGGTAGGTTCATAACAATCGTCACCGACGGCTTGCGTTTCAATACATGCAAAAACGTCCGCCAAAAAGAAACAAAATAACGTGCCAGCTTCCCTATACGACTTTGGCTAAATTCCGGCCATAACAATGTTAACTCGGCACCGAAGACGCTTGCCGTTGTTGTTGACCTGTAGCATTCACGTTGCCAAGCTAACATAATACCGTCCTTAAGCGGTGCGTGTGGCTTTGCTTTAACCATGTGTCTCTCTTAATTGTGCAGAATGAATTTGGTCTAACAGAAAGTTATAATCTGTGTAGTCAATGTGTGCTTCTAGGTGTTTTTTTTCAGCGCTACCAATATGACTCTTTGTCCGCCTTAGGTGTCCTATCTGTTTGCTCGCTGTGTCCAATTTCCATGTTTCGTCTTGGCGAATAATAGTAGACAAGACTTCGTTTCGGCGTTGAAGATCTTCCAAGTTTAATTGAATCCTCAACTGCTTGGCTAGGCGAAAAATGGTTTGTTCTGGTTGTGCTAATAGAGATTCGTAAGAAACAATCAGATGGTTATCTTTCTGGCTTTCTTTTCGGGTAATGGCAATTTCTTTCTGCCATCTCTGCAATGCAGAAAAAGTGTCTAGGCTCTTCTGCCAAGTTTTGGATGCTTTTGAAATTGAAGCCGCGACAGAGATGCCGTCGCGAATTAAATGTATAAAGAAAACCTCTTTGTGGTTTCGAGCTGCTGCTTTCTCTATTAGGTCGGTGTAGAGCAGGTGCCGAGGTGTTTTTTCAAGCCACGCGCTTTTACCCTTTTCCTCGCCTGCGCTGTCTAGTGCTGAGATAAAGTATGCTGCAATGGCATTGCGATTGAGAAGGTCTGTGGGGCGAAGAGGTGAGGGTAAACAGGACAGGGCAATTTCATTTTCCCGATAGAAACGCCTAACTTCCGCATACGGATTTTTATGCACTGGAATGAAGGGGAGGCGCAAAGAAAAGGAATGTGAAAAAAGATGACTTTCTTTGAATGTAATTATGTCTGGCGAACAACCGATAAGGCTTTGAAGTAAGGTGGTGCCAGAACGCGGTGTTCCAACCAGAAATATACGCTTCATGTTTTACCTGCTTGTGTGTTTCAATACCGTAATGGCGCCCCAAAGAGATGGATCGTATTCTGTGTGTTTTCGAGCCGCTTGCCACAATAGAGCATTCCACATAATCATTCCGCCGACTGATGCGAATGCAGCTCCGTCTATACCCCATAACGCCGTGAATGCGAAGAGAAGCAAAGCTGTGATTGGCGCGACAGTAACCATTACCTTTGCATTGATCTTTTCATGACCGCTCATATTTAGTAGTACGCCAACACTCCCAGTTGCAGCATTACACAGCTGGCCAAAAGCCATCAAAATTAAAACCCACTTTCCCTTAACAAACTCACTACCAAATAGGGAAAGAATGGTCTCTGGCATAATGCAGTAGATGAGGAACAGAAATAAGGCTGGAGTGAAAACAGCGACTGAGGAGAGGGCTAGGTATTTTTTGAGTTCTTCAGATTTCCGCGCTGCGTATAATCTGGAAATATTTGGTCCGACAATGAGATTTAGCGAAGATAGCACAAAGCCCAATAATTCTGAGGTACGAGAGGCTGCGAAGTAGATCCCAGCCGCGGCAGGGTCAACGAGTAGACCTACAATAATTACATCAATTGTACGGAATGACATCCTTGCAATAAGTAAAAACCAAATAGGCATGGTGGTGGTCCACCATGCCTTTAGGTCAAACTTGGCTTTTGATGATTGTACGGGGTCAGGCAGGGTACGTTTCTGATATGAGTGTTGTGCTACCGCCAAAAGTGTAAGGGCGCCGGCTGAACCTAACAAAAGGTATGCTAAGCGTTCATGTTCAGGGACAAATAGGTATAATAAGAAACCAATTATGATTACCGCAGCCCGCCATAATATGTCCTTCGGCAGTAGGGCTGGTAATATTTTATTGAAACTGCGCAGGACAGCCCCTTGTAAGTCTACCACGCTGAATGCAGGCAGCAGGAGCAATCCGGCAATCCAGATGAGTGCATTCGGGGTTATGCCAACCTGCTCTAAGCCCAATGCCAGAATACAAAATACAATGGTCGTTCCAAGAGATAATAGAGCAACGCCTCGGTGGCTATAACGTATGATTCCGGACGCCAAATTCGGTTTTTTCGTTACCTCATATTCACCGAGGTAGCGGATGGTGGTTTGTGTGGCGCCACATTGTACTATAACAGCACTGATGCCGATCACGCTCATGATCGTGCCATAGATACCGTAGTCATTTAACGGGAGCCAGCGCGCGACGAGAACAAGAGTAAGATAGCTCATGAATGCCGCCAAGGCACGCAACGCGATGATAAGGCCTGCTTCGGCGCTAAACTTTCGTACGATAGGATGCATTGTTTTTCCAAAAGGCTGTTTCATTGAAAATACTTTGCGATGAAACCTAATGCGGGCATTTTCTCAAGGAGCATTTTGAAGGCGATTGGTAGCATTGTTCCAGCTATGGCCCCGAGAGTAAGTATGATTTCGAAACGGAATGAATCCTCGGGAATAAATGCAAAACCAACGGCCGCTATCGTACCGATGACAATAGTGTTGAGAAGGTAAATTGCCATTGTGTGGCTGCCTAGAAATAGAAGAATCTTGTCTCTACTAAAAATTGGGGTGCCTATAACCAGGAAAAAGAAAACAGTTGAAACTAACCCGCTCGTCACCAATTTATAATTATTACTATCTATATTTATATATAAA
>JAESQY010000050.1 GCA_016764915.1 Aliivibrio sp.
AGAAAAAGAACATTGCCTTGCATTTAGCGAGGTGACCATATATGTCCCGCTAGTCCTTCTCTAAATTCTTCTGCTACTCTAACTGTCTGTTACTTCAACAGATTACGTGGAGAACTGTTATGGATATCCAACAACAAAAATAATGTATAACAATGGACAGACACTCTAAATTTCTTCATTTCCAAACCAGTTCAAAGAATTCAGTTATGACATGAGCATCATCAATATTATCAATATCCCATGAAGCTAAAAAGGGTTTAAAAAAATCAATATGTGTCTTCTTCCAATACTCTAGGCTAGAATCGCCCTCTCCTTCTGCTATTGCAATGTATTCAGGTACGTCTCGAAACTGATGAATCTCAATCTTAAGCGTTTTAAGTATCAGCTTAGGTTGATTTTTTCCATCCAGAACTATCCAGTAATTTCCGACTTTCGGTAATGGATCACCTGTTACTTCAAAGTCTTCAACAAGGCTACTGCCCGCTCTTTTTTTTCCTGACAGGTAAAGCGCGATAAGGCCATCGGTCATGCTCGAGTTCCCAGCAGGGCAAGACTCTACAAAATAATTTGATGGCGGATTCTCAGGTGATAGTGAAGCAAGATACTCATTCCAAAACTTCGTTTCTGATTTTGTTAATTTCATTTCTTACTTCTCCTTTAAGATCCAGCAGAATGGATATTGTTAACCTTCTGTGATGGACCCACGTAAACCGATTAAGTTACCAAACGGATCTTCTACCTGACACATCGAAAGCCCATTCTCAATTAACATTGGGCCTCGATACAGCTTTGCACCAAGCGCTTCGAAATGAGCCAGTGATTGATTTAAGTTACTTACCGACCAATATAGAACCGTTCCTTTTTTTCCTGAACCCACCTTTTCATCGGCCTGCACTATCTCCAGCAAAAAGCCGTTAAGATTGAGTGCTGTAAAATCGAAGTCAGGATAATAGACAGAGGTAGCCTCAGGAAACGCTTTTTGATACCACTCAAGACCTGAAGTGACATCGGGAACATGAACGAGAATGGTTGTCGGAATCATAATCAATCTCCAATCACTTATAATTAATGCAGCGTATAATATATGTTAGTTACATTATTATGTCGACGTGGGGATAGTACTTGTATTAGTAAATGTAAAGGCTCAACAATTCGCAGTTTAGAATGCCTCGTTAGCACTGCTCTTTTGACGTAACTAGCGACATTTGTGGTAATCTACTACAATGAATTTTTAATATAAATCACATTTGGAGATACATCATGGCCACTGCAAGTGTACGGATTGACAAAGATCTTTTTGATAAAGCGGCAATCATGGCTAAAGCATTAAATCGTACAACACCAAAGCAAATTGAGCACTGGGCAAAAATTGGGGAAATTAGATATGAAAATGGACAGACACTCTAAATTGCTCGGTTACAGCCATGAAGACGGCACTATAACCCTCGAATTGATGGCTTTAGGCTCTCACGAAAACTTCTATCGTGGTGTGAAGAATATCTATTAGTGAGCATATTAATAAATGGGAGTTAGAGTGCCTGTAGATATGAGAATGGACAGACACTCTAAATTCTCTCCATTGGTACGAAGCGTATTCCGTTTTTGTTTTGCTCTTTGGATGTAGCAACAAAGCCAAGTTTTTTATAAAAACCTATAGCATTAATTGAAGCTTTTAACTGAATAAGTACTGCGCCGCTACGCGCCTTCATTTCATTAACTAAGCGACTACCAACTCCACAGCCTTGATATTCTGTGCTTACATAAAGCTGGGCAATGTAATTACCCTGCCTCCATGCAATATAACCAATAAGTTCGCCATCTACCACTGCTTTGATAGCCTCATAAATCTCGACATTTGTGGCTTCTAAGATGTCTGGTGATCGAGCCTGCCTCATTGCTTTTTTACCCTCTTCATTAAGAAAAGGAACAACGCAACTCTCATTGACTGACTCCCCCAAACGGAGAATATCATTTTTATCTTTCTCAGTTACTTTTGAAAAGGTGAATTCCATTTAATCCTCCAAGCTTATTAATCATGAACTTGTCACTCCGCATCATACATATCTATAAAAACTAGTACTTTATCATATGGTTATAAATTTCACTTGTAGAAAGTAGGAAACAAAAAACGCACACACCTTATACAGTGTATGCGCTCTTTTTAGATAGGATGTAAAGCTTAAATCACAAGAATGGAGTAAGAACCATAAACAGTGGCACTTGCTCACCGTTGGCTAACGTCGCTGACCCATCTTTAATTTCAGTCGTAAATTCATACTGCTCACCACTGTCTACAATCACGCCATCTTGCAGTTTCTCTTCAATCATCATCTGCACCATTGGGTTACTTTCGGCCAATGACTTAGAAATAACGACCGATGAACTACCACGCAAATTTTCAACCAATTGTGTGGCATCTTGTGAGGCTCTTGCTGTTCCAGCAGGCAACATCAAATTCAACTTGCTGCTAAATTCGCCCCCCATCAACGTGGCACCAAAGTCATCAATCGATAACGTCATCCCTTTTGCCACTAATAAGTTGATCGCCAACTCCAGCTCAGAAATAGTACTTTGAGCTTGCTGCTCTTGCAGTTCATTATAACTAACAAACACTTTTTTCAAGGCTGAGTAATCTAACGCTGAAAAAGTCACACTTAAACGCGCATTTTCGACTTTATCTTGATCAGATTCCATCAATCCTAATTTGAAGATATTGGTTGAACTCACCTTCTGATCATCACTGCCTGGGTTACTCTCCTCACTCAATGAAGTGGCATTTTTGTAACTAAGACCTTTCAGCACACTAATATCACTTCCTGAGGTGATAGAAGCTTCTTTCAGGTAAACATCATTGGTACCAACCCAGAACGCACCATTACTGTTGCCCTTTCCTTCGCCAGAAAAGCCAGTAAGATTCAGTTTTTCGCCTAGAATGGTAACAAAATCTAACGTCGGCAGGTGGTAAGAAAAGCCATTAAGCCCATCTCTATCAATATCAGCATCAAAGGTGAAGCGGCTCAGATCGATGCGCTCAACGCCTGATTCAAGCTCTGCTGGTAACTGAATGGATTTGGCTTTAGAGGTGAGTTGTATATGTGTCGATCCAGTCAATTGACTGCTAGATTCAAATTTAATATCCATATCCGCCAAGAATGTTTCTAACTCTGGCGGTACTTCTAACCTGCTTATGGAGTCAATGGTCAGGATGCCATGATTAATTTCATGGTTAAATATCAACTCTTCAGGAAAACCATCCGCTTTAAATTGCTCTGCAATCACTGGATCTTTAATACTAATTTTGGATACCGCAGTAGAACGTAGGTAGCCTCTATCATAATCAACCAATTCAATCGAGATAACTGGGTTTTCATAATGAGCGATTGCATCAGTAATGATAGATTGACCAATCTTACCAGTCGCGAAAGGCCAACATGCAGCGATTGCTATTGCGCCACCAATAGCCGCGTATTTTTTTAACTGTTTCATTTTAAACCATCATTTTTTGAGTAATATTACCAGTTTATAGAATTAACCCTCGATTGAACACCTCTCAATTTTTTAGAATCAAACCGATCTCTCACCTCACTATCATGAACAATGATATGGTTTAACTTGATTAAAATTATTAGGATAACGGCAATCAAATACTCCATTCTCTGTCTTCATACAAACGCCTCGATACTTGACGCGATGAAAAATGATTTCGCCTATTTAGACGCTAGGTTCAATCTATATTTCACGGCATCATCTCAAGAAGCAGAAAATGTTATTTTTTCATTAAGTGATTCAGATACTGAACTTGCATTAGTTATCTGTGGCGGAACATCAGAGCAGAATAAAACGTTCGATTTTTTGATTCAGCTGCATCATCAACATCAAACCAAAAAAACCCGGAAGCTATTAATAAACGATAATTACTCGATAGACGATATTCTCACCATCGTTAATCAGGGGCGTTTAAACCACTGTTTTCAATCCCCTTGGAATAGTGAACTGCATCTACCAATAATCGCCAAAGAGTTAACCACCTTTGTATTGGAAAATGATCATGGCAACTGGTTAAAGTACAACGAATTATTAGATCAAGAGAGAATAATCAAAGCCCACATTGATCGTAAAATGAGCCAATTCCAAGCGGGTTTTATTAATGATTACCACAATATTGATGACACAGAATTAGCACAACAAGTTATCGCAACACTTTACGATATTTTCAAAGATAACGACAAAACTCAGGCTTGCCGTACCTATCATCAAAATCACCTGTTAACCAAAGAGGGCGAACCCAACCGCTTTCTATGGTTTATTGCTGAAGGGCAAATTGCGCTGTACAAATCAGACGATGATGGTGAGCAGCATGAAGTAGTGCAATACTCGAGCGGTAACATTGTTGGCAGTATGTCTTTTGTCTCTGGAGAGCGCTCATTCTCAACGGCTATTACATTAACGACCACCAAAGTCATTAAATTAGACAGAACTCTATTTAGCAAAATCATGCACAACAACTCTGAGCTTCTGCCGCAATTTAGCAATTTACTACTGCGACATTTCAATCGAAGATTACAGGGCAGCATCAAGACAAAAATTAAACTGCAACAAACCGTCACCTCTTTGGATAATGCCTATCAACAATTAATAGAACGGGAAAAAATGGCAGTACTGGGTCAACTCGTCGCTGGGGTTGCTCACGAACTGAATAACCCAATTTCGGCCATTATTAGAGGCAGTGATAACTTAAAACTGAAGATCTCACATCTGATTAATTCACCGCTGCCAGATAAGATCCAACAAATTGGTAGCGACGTATTCAAAAAAGGTTTGATCAGTAATCCAACGTCAACTTCAGACACTCGAGCCAGAGCCAAGCAGATAGAGAAACTGGTTAACGACAGAGTCACCGCGAAAAAAATAGTGCAAATGGGTTTGGACAACGAACATCAAATCTTGCAATATCAAGCCGAATTAGGTGACAACTTTAAAGAGACGATAGCGGAGTGGGAGCAATACTCATTAGCTGGAAATACCATAAGATCTATGTCTATATGTGCGCAACGTATCGCCGACTTGGTTAAGAGCTTAAAAGGTTACGCTCGTGAAGATGATGAAACTATTCACTTTGTGAATATTCATGAAGGGATAGAAGATACCCTGATTATTTTTGAAAACCGCCTAAAACA
This sequence comes from Aliivibrio sp., assembly GCA_016764915.1. Classification (GTDB taxonomy): domain Bacteria; phylum Pseudomonadota; class Gammaproteobacteria; order Enterobacterales; family Vibrionaceae; genus Aliivibrio_A. The sequence continues at coordinate 5,178 of JAESQY010000050.1, forward strand.
TCACCATGTTATTAAACATTATTCTGGTATTCCTAACGTCCCCTGCCAGCCTTTTGCACTGCAACAAGTTTGGACCAATATTATTTCTAATGCCATTGACGCACTGCCAAAAAATGGAGAGTTAGAGATCAAAACATCACTGCTGACCAAAAAAAGTATCGATTATTTAAGTGTGTCATTCAAAGACAACGGAGATGGCATTCCACCCGAGATCATCGATAAAATTTTTGAACTCAACTACACCACAAAACGGGAAGGAAATTTCGGCCTTGGCATTGGTCTGTCAGTCAGTGAACAAATTGTAAGGCATCATGGCGGTTGGTTTGAAGTTGAATCAGAGCCGAACCTTTTTACAAAAATGACCGTATTATTACCACTTCAATCACCTCTACTGGCCTAGGTGATGGCATAACACCACACTCTAAAAGGAGCTTAATATGAAAAAATATCTCATTTTATGTGTCGATGATGAGAGAGACGTACTAGACAGTGTTATTCAAGACCTCTCTCCCTTAGAAGAATACTTTGTTATCGAAGCTGCGGAGTCCGTTTCAGAAGCTCAAGAGGTCATCGCAGATGCGCTTGTAGATGAGATGCCGCTTGCTTTGATCCTTTGTGACCACATCATGCCGGAATATCGTGGTGTCGATTTTCTCATTGCACTAAAAAAACAAGAACATACCAGACAAGCCAAAAAACTATTGCTCACCGGACAGGCCGATTTAGAAGCAACCATTCAAGCAGTGAACTCGGCCTGTTTAGATTTTTTTATTACCAAACCGTGGAATGGTGATTCATTATTACAAACTGTCACAGATCAGCTAACTAACTATATGATTGAAAATGAAAAGGATCTAATGCCTTGGGCAAGAGTGCTTGATACGGTGAAAATTTTTGAAGCTCTGAACCAACGCAGAAGTGAATTGGCTAGCGATTAAACACATTATGTAAAGCTGGTATTCTATTTGCTTAACATTAATAAGTACATTCATGACAAAATTTTGACTTCTATAAAAACATATCGACAAGTTTTGTGAGGAATATATATTTTTAGCCCAAGAAATGGTTTGATTCCATATAGATATTCATCTATTTCTGATATTATCCATCCACATTTGGAGCGTGAAAGGATGCTCCATAGGAATAGCAGGTTTTAGATATCATGCGTAAAATACTTTTAACAACAGCTCTTATTTTATCTTCATCATCAGTTTTGGCTGCAGTGGAAAACCAAAGCCAAGCAGTAATGAGTAACTTTAGCTACGATTACGCAGAAGCTCGTATCGGCGTAAACCCAGTCACACTCGGTGGCGGTTTTAGCAAGTCAATTCACCCAAACGCTCATGTTGTAGCCACGGTTGACTCTGAGTTTGAAAGTGACTATGACCTCGCAGCCGGCGTTGGGTTTCATGCTCCTATTAATAACTGGGCAGATGTAACAGGTGAAATGCTGGTTAGATTGGTGGATGATAATAAACATTACAACAATGGTGAGCTGGGTTTAGAGATTAATGTTGGTTTGCGTCAATGGTTAGGCCCTCAACTTGAGGTTGGCGGTAAAATTGGCCACGTATCTATCGACTCTAGAGAGAGTACTATTGGTTCTGTATACGCTCGCTTCCACTCAACCGAACTGTTCTCTATGGGTGTTGAAGGTCGTTTCAATGGTATTTATGACGACCATATAATGCTTTCTACTCGCTTTAAATTTTAAACTGTTTAGATTCATTATCTAAAGCCTCGCACTGCGAGGCTTTTTTATTAGATGTTACGCAACAGCTCACTTTTTTCTTCCTCGCGAATTAATGACCAGTGACAACCGATTATCGCCCCTGCAAATTTCCACAATAACGTGATCTCCACATCCCCTTGATAGGTCAGTTTCACTTTCTTATAAACTACCGCAGCCCCTAACGCTTCAAACATTGGCACATCTTTAATTCCTGACTTTTTTACCATTCTTTCTAATCGCAATTGCATATTAGGAAGGTCACGTAACCGTTTTGTAGATTGCCTATCTGCTTTCTCATCAAAAGATATGTGAATTCCATTTGAAATCAATTGAGCAAATAGAATGGAATCCGTATCAAATATGGCGCTGATATTAAAATAGTTAATAGTAGCGATAGAGCGCTTTTTAACATGATGAAACGGTTCACATTGGTTTCTTTTGAGAATGTCGCTGTTTTCCCCTCCGCCTTTTACATAAATTAGACCATCAAAAACCAACGCAAACATCGCCTGGCCATGAAAAAGGCCAATACCTCCGAACATAGAGCGCTTAGTACAAGACGTAATTTTTTGAATGTTACGACAAAATCGACTGTCCATAGTGTTCACATCAATCTCCATTTGAATATAGAAAATCAGCAGTTAGGAACAATATTTGTAGAAAACAGGGTTAAAAACTATCTGCACTCGATTACATCAGCTCAGATATAGCAATAATTTGTATTCGTTCGCATTTTTTTAACTTTTATCACTATAGTAAACACCATTGTGTCGATATAAATCACAGTGAAATAGGAAAAAAACCAGCTATTTTAATAAAAATACTAAAAACTGGACATCATCAAACAATATTAATAAATAATGTTTTGATATCGCTAGTGATTGGGTAAAATAAGGCGACTATAAAAAGGCAAATCTAATTATGAATCATCTATCCTTTTATTGGCTACAACCTGACAAAAACAAGTTGATTGAAGCACTCAAATCAGACTTTTGTAAGTTAGTTGAACAATCAATTTTATCTAATAACATTGTTTTACCTCCCATTCCTGATGTTGTGATCAAAATCCAGCAGTTAAGCACGAATGAAAGTGCAACCATCAAAGAGGTGGCTGAAACGTTACTTGCTGATCCTGGCTTAACTGCAAACGTTATCCGAGTATCAAACTCTGCTGTATTCAACCGCAGTAATATCACTTGCAACTCAGCTATAACGGCTGTATCGCGTTTGGGGATCTACCGAGTTCGAGATTTAGTGACAGCACAAGCGATAGAAGAGCTAAAAAACTCAACGAACCTTAATGCTGAATGTAATGAGCTCCTTAAAAAAAGTGCTCACTCTTCGCGTGATTTTGCAGCCGTGATGACCCTACTCTGTCAATGCATGGCGAAGCATAAAGAGGAGGAGGATAGCTTCTATTTAGAACCCGAAAAAGCGCTACTCACCGGATTACTTGCTGACATAGGTATCTTCTGCTTAATCAGTGAATTTTACGAATACCAGAAATCAGGAAACTATTTAGATTTTGATATCGCCACTCAGATATTCAATTCACGCTGCTCTTACGTCAGTAAAATTGTGCTAACACTGTGGGGGTTCGATCAAGACTTCATCAATGTTGCGACCAATAAAGTAAATGGCCATAAACAAGACGGTGACTCGATAAGCTATTTAGATATCGCTCGAATGGCCAATCATCTGTTGATGTTTAGAAACAAAGACAAATGCATAGATGAACATGAAGTTGAGATCACTGCGCTTGGCGCTGAAGCCCTCTACGAATTAAGCAATCTATCAGACAGTGATTTCAATAATAGAATTCAAGACGTCATTAAACAAAGCGGTCTGTAGATTTTTAGCCTAACCACTACTTTCACTATTGTCAGTTAGAATAAATATGATAGTCTCTTGTTTTTAAACCGCTGATAGAGGAAGCAAGAGTTGTCAGGGATGTTATATATATTTTTACCATTGGTTTTTGGGTATTTGATCCCCATTTCGAATGATGACACGCTTAAAAGAATCAATTCTCATACCAATCGATTGATCTTAGTGATTCTTTCACTAATGGGACTCAGCCTCGCAGGCTTAGACAACCTCAATCAAAACCTCAGCCAGATCCTTAAATACACACTGGTTTTCTTTACCTCGATTGGCTTTTTTAATCTCGCTGTTTTGCCATTGATCGATCGATTTTTACCGATTAAATCAGAAAACAAAAAGAATAAAGTCCCGCTTACCACTATGGCATTGGAGTCACTGAAACTTATTGTGGTGGTCGCGTTAGGATTAGTGGTTGGTTTAGTGATTAATATCGACCTTTCATGGGTTGATACTGCTAGTGAAATAATCCTGCTGCTACTACTATTTTTGATTGGCATTCAATTAAGAAACAGTGGGTTAACCTTAAAGCAAATTCTTGTCAATAAACAAGGATTAAGCATTGCCGCAGCCGTTATTGTGAGCTCACTAATGGGTGGAGTTATCGCCGCATTAATTTTGGATATCCCAATTAATTATGGGCTGGCGATGGCGTCTGGTTTTGGCTGGTATTCACTAGCTGGTATTTTAATGGGGGATGCTCTGGGGCCAGTATATGGCGGAGCTTCTTTTATGTTAGAGCTATTAAGAGAGTTAGTCGCACTCATGCTGATACCAATGATAATACAGCGCCACCCTTCTACCGCAATTGGCTATGCCGGTGCCACCGCAATGGATTTTACTCTGCCAATCATTCAAAACACTGGCGGAATTAAATGTGTTCCCATTGCTATCGTGAGTGGTTTTATTTTAAGCCTACTAGTCCCAATTTTAATGCTATTTTTTGTCTCGTTATAAAATAGTTAACAAGAAGTGTCAGAGATCGCAACTTATCCGGTCTCTGCTTTCTATTGCTAACTCTTAAGCATAATATCCCCGTCTAAAGAGACTTCCGTTTAATCAGTAAGGAATACCAATGAAATACGTTGTAGCCCTATGTTCACTGCTTCTTCTCTCAACAACAGCATCCGCTGCTGATACTCAGTGTAACAGTAAAAAATACCACGCTTATGTTGATGCTTCGCTTGGTTGGTATAACTCACTCATTGAACTCACGGTAAAGAAAGACCCTACCCTAGCCGACGTTGGTCAGTGGTTTTTAGAGGGTCGTAAGCACCATTTTGAACTCAATCAAGCAGCAGTAGATTTCTATTTGGTGAATGATTCTAGCCATGTTGCACTTGAAAAATCGGTTGAATCTTGGCTTCAGCTCGATCAGAAAGAGATCAAGGCACTAGCAGAAAGAGAAGATGACTTAGGGGAAATTGCGAAAACAACGTTCACTGACCGTCAAACTAAACCACATCAACAGAATTATGAACTTCGTTCTGCCTTTGCTGATCTACTTAGCGACCCAAAAGCGATTGAAACACCTCTCAATAAATACAATGATGAAATCAGTGTGATCAGTAATGCAGTTTGCCAGTAACACTATATTAATTGCATAAATTGTAATCTTTGCTTGGGTGAAGAGTTCTAAAGATATCTGTTTGATATTTACCCAAGCGAGTTCATATCGCGCAATTAATACAAGACATTCTACAATATTTCGACTAGATTGTGCTCTCTTGCCTAGAAAAATAGCGATATAGGCAAGTACGGCTAGACACAATAACCCCTGTTTCACACTAAGATAAGCATTAAAAGACCATGGTATCGGATAATAAACCTGCTAACGCCAGCTTCGAAAGTTTACTGCGTATTTTCACTGTTCCAGAAGCCCCTAATTCAACACTTGGGCAGATCGAACAAAAACTATCTCAAAATTTAAATCAATTTCTTCGTGAGCATATTGTGGCCGAAGAAAAACCATTAGTTGAGATTGAGAAAGACTTTTCCGATCCGAGTATGCCAGAAATACCAACCTATGTTTCCGAGCACACTCAGCACCTATTAGAAACGTTAGTTGGTCAGTCGGTGCATACTTCCGCTCCGAGTTTTATCGGTCATATGACTTCCGCTCTGCCCTATTTCTTATTGCCTTTGTCTAAGATCATGATTGCGCTGAATCAAAACCTGGTGAAAGTAGAAACGTCAAAAGCATTTACTCCTCTTGAGCGACAAGTATTAGGCATGCTCCATAGCCTAATATTTGGGCAACAAGAACACTTTTATTCGCAGTGGATGCACAACGCAAATCACTCGCTAGGTGCTTTTTGTTCCGGTGGTACCATTGCCAATATTACGGCGCTGTGGGTAGCTCGAAATAATCTGTTAAAAGCGGATGGTGATTTTCAAGGAGTAGCCAAAGAGGGGTTATTTAAAGCACTAAAACATTATCAATATGATGGTTTAGCGATTCTTACTTCAGAGCGTGGCCACTACTCGTTGAAAAAAGCAGCGGATGTGCTTGGCCTTGGCGCTGATGCGATAATCTCAGTAAAAACCGACGATAACAATCGTATCTGTCTTAGTGATTTAAAACAAAAAATTGTACAACTCAAACAAGATAACATTAAACCATTAGCCATTATCGGCATTGCAGGGACCACAGAAACCGGTTCAATTGATGCGTTGGATCAATTGGCTGATATCGCTCAGCAGCAGCAGTGCCACTTTCACGTTGATGCTGCTTGGGGTGGTGCAACGTTAATGTCAAATACCCATCGCTCACTACTCAAAGGTGTCGAACGCGCAGATTCTGTGACTATTGATGCTCATAAACAACTCTATTTACCAATGGGTGCGGGTATGGTGTTGTTTAAAGATCCAACCGCAATGGCATCGGTAAAACACCACGCAGAATATATCTTAAGAAAAGGCTCTAAAGATTTAGGCCGACATACACTTGAAGGCTCTCGCGGTGGTATGGCCATGCTGCTCTACTCCTGCTTCCATATTATCAGTCGTCCCGGTTACGAACTTCTGATTGATAAGAGCATTGAAAAAGCCCGTTTCTTTGCCTCATTAATTAACGTACAAAAAGATTTCGAGCTGATCACTGAGCCTGAGCTTTGCATTCTTACTTATCGCTATGTTCCTGAATTGGTTAAACAAGCGCTAGAGATTGCAACACAAGAACAAACAGACAGTATTCACTCGCTGCTGAATGATTTGACTAAATTCATTCAAAAACGACAACGCGAATCAGGAAAATCTTTTGTATCAAGAACCCGTTTGACGCCGCTGAAATATGCGAAACGCCCTACTGTCGTATTTAGAGTCGTACTTGCTAACCCATTAACTAGCAATGAAATTTTGAGACGAATCCTTGCCGAAGAGCGTGAAATTGCTGTGACCAGTACAATATGCCTCCCTCAGTTAATAGCACTGTCCGAGAACATATTGGGCTAATAGAATTGGAAGCTGAGCGTTGACAGTTTCCTTTTTCATACATCAATTCTGTAAATAAATTCCTTCAAGATAGTCAAAAAGAAATTAAATTACTTTAAATACATTAAATTCGCTTTAATTCACGCCTAAAACTTACAAAACTGAAAGTAATAAGTAGATCTTTGTCATAAACCCAATAGAAACCTACTTGTAACGGTATCTATTTATAGGGGCGACATACTGTTAGGTAGTATAATTCACTATAACAATTGACTATATAAACAATAATAACAAGTCACTCTCTAAACCTCTGAATTAAGACAGGAATAATGAACACATTAGAGAAAATTCAAAAAAGTTTGGACAACTTTAGTAAATCTGAACGCAAAGTAGCAGAAGTCATTTTAACTTCCCCACAAACAGCAATCCATTCAAGCATTGCAACATTGGCTAAATTAGCTGATGTGAGTGAGCCCACTGTAAACCGTTTTTGCCGTCGTCTTGACACAAAAGGATTTCCAGATTTTAAGCTGCACTTAGCACAAAGCTTGGCGAATGGTACTCCATACGTTAATCGCAACGTTGAAGAGACTGATGGGCCTGATGCCTATACGCATAAGATTTTCGAATCGACAATGGCCTGTTTGGATATTGCTAAAAACAGTATCGACCCAATGCAGATCAATCGAGCTGTAGACCTTCTAACTCAAGCAAAAAAGATCTCATTTTTTGGCTTAGGTGCTTCGGCCTCAGTTGCTCATGATGCGCAAAATAAATTCTTCCGTTTTAACATTCCTATCATCTGCTTTGATGACATTGTTATGCAGCGAATGAGCTGTATGAACTGTACAGAAAATGATGTTGTGGTCGTGATTTCACATACTGGAAGAACGAAAAGTTTAGTTGATGTTGCTCTACTCGCTCGTGAAAATGGCGCTACCGTTATTGCGGTCACCGCCAGTGGTTCACCACTAGAAAAAGCGTCATCACTTTCCATTAGCCTTGATGTTCCAGAAGATACCGATGTCTATATGCCATTGGCAAGCCGCGTTGTGCAGATGACGGTGATTGATGTATTAGCGACTGGATTTACACTTCGCCGTGGCGTTGGCTTTAGAGACAATCTAAAACGCGTTAAAGAAGCGTTAAAAGATTCTCGATACGACAAATCTAACTAACGCAGAACAATATCAAAAATAGTCATCAAATCGACGTGCTGTCGATTTGATGACTCTTCTATTGCAACAGCCTATCGAACACACTATAGAGAAGGTTAGTTTACTTTTTACAACGTTATTTGGTGTCCTTGATTGGCAATTATAATTTCCACACCCAAGCTATTTAATTCGTCTAACTGATCTTTGATTATTTTTCTTATATTTTGCTCTTTTTTCATACTGTATTTGATATGTTGAATGATAACTTTCATTCCTTGAAGACTCCCCTCACCACCAGAAATCTGTTCAAACTTCGTTAACTCATTAAACAGCCATTTTGGTGTTAAGTGACCAAATAAAAATTTATCCTGAGTCTCATTTGGAAATGACACTTCGATAATCAATCCTTTTAGCTGTTTTTTCGCCACTTTGGGTGCTAGATAATGCCAAATATCATTTAAATGCGAACTTTCCTCAACTTCATCAGGCCCCGTATCACCAAAAAACACCATCACATTATCGTTGTTTTCTATAACAAAAGCAGCAGAGTCTACAGGGTGATTAACAGGAAAAGCGATGACATTAAGTGATGTATTATCAATAGGTAGCGTTTGTCCTATTGGTAGATTTACATAATTATATTTACCAATTTTAAAACCGTTCCCTTCATTCGCAAAATTTGGCCATGCTACCCAGTTAAAATAAGTATCAGAGATGGCTTTATTTACACTCTCTAGTCCATAAATATTCTTTTTACTATCTTCAGGTGACGCAATTACCATCCCACTCACATGATCAAGGTGTGCATGACTAATTAAATACCCCTTGATTTTTTCTTTCAAAATATAACCCGGCAAGCTATTTTCATTGTCTTTAGGCACTAAAACATTTGAAAATGCACCTTGCTGTGCTGCTACTTCTAAGCCATTGACTAAAGTCCCAGCATCAAGCGACACATAGTTACTATCTTGGTTTGCTCGAACTAAAAAAGCAGTTAGATTTCCATCTTGAATCCCTCCTTTATCGCCAAGGACGGTAACTTCAAAGCTAGACGCAGCCCAAGTAAGACTTGAACAAAGCATTAACGGCAACAAACATATCAAACGTAATTTATGAAAATTATACATTTTCAATCCTTAGACTATTTCAATTAATTTATAATCAATAGAACATTTTTTAACTCAACATTAAACAAGTTAAGTCAATTTCACCGTCATCCTAAGAAAGTACAACTTGCTCTCTTGCCTCTTCTATTACTCGTTTAGCCTCTTTAACGGCTTTAAACATGCTGCTTTCATGAATAACATGCTCTCTGCCTTCTACGACGATGCACACTTTAAAATCTACACCAGTTAAATTAATCGTCTTACTCAGCTCTCTTTCTATTTGATACAGCATTTATCTCCCAAATCAATAATGGTACGTCGCACTATTAAATCTTATAATACATCGTACGGTATCGTTTTCAAGAAAAATATGATTACAAATTACTCATCTCCTCAGATGCAGCTATAACTGAGTGCTATATCATAGATTTTACCTATCAGACTAAAAGGTATTCTCATCTTTCTTTATCGTTGTTATTAAGGCATATTAATCCACATTAAATAATACTTTGGAGTTTCACCATGTTTGTAGTTATTTTTGGCCGCCCAGGTTGCCCATTCTGTGTACGTGCAAAAGACCTTGCCGAGTCTTTAAAAGAGAAACGTGAAGATTTCAACTACCGCTATGTTGATATTCATGCGGAAGGTATTAGTAAAGCGGACCTTGAAAAAAGTGTTGGGAAACCCGTAGAAACAGTTCCTCAAATCTTTGTAGATCAAGATCATGTAGGTGGCTGCACTGAATTTGAAGCCTATGCAAAAGAAAATTTAGAGCTTTTTGATTAATTCAAAAAGCTTACAAGATTAAAAGACGGATGTGAATCCGCCTTTTTTCGTTTTATCACTATTTTCTGCTATACAACTGATGGTTATTAGTTAGACTAAGGGCTCTTTCTTTTACTCTTTCTATCGGCGTTAACCGTGAACATAGACGTGGCTACTCTTCTATCTGAAAACAGCATTTTACTTCTATTTGTTGTCCTTGCTATTGGCCTTACTTTAGGCAAAATACGTGTCGGAAATATGTTAATGGGCAGTTCCATTGGTGTATTAATTACCTCTCTTATCATGGGCCATTTCGGCTTTACCTTTACAACAGAAGCTCTGAATATCGGCTTTATGCTGTTTATTTTCTGTGTAGGCATAGAGGCGGGTCCCAACTTTTTTGGTATTTTCTTCCGAGACGGTAAGCACTACTTATTACTCGCTCTCATCGTCATTCTATCTGCGATTGGGCTGACTTTGATCAGTGTGCAACTGCTTGATCTCGATTTCGGTGTATCTGCTGGAATGATGGCTGGCGCATTAACAGCAACACCTGTATTAGTTGGAGCAAAAGATGCCATCAATTCGGGGCTCGTCTCCTTACCCGAAGGTATGAGCTACGATACCGTTTTTGATAATTTAAGTGTCGGTTATGCTATCTCTTACCTGGTCGGTTTAACCAGTATCATTTTATTCGCAAAACTGTTGCCCAAACTGCAAAAACAGAACTTAGAAGCCTCTGCACAACAAATTGCACAAGAACGCGGCATTGGTAGTGCTTCACAACGAAAAGTTTACCTGCCAATCATTCGAGCTTATCGAGTCAATTCAGAACTCATTGAGTGGATGGAAGGGAAAAACCTTCGTGAATTAGGCATCTATCGCCAAACAGGTTGTTATATTGAACGCATACGCCGTAGTGGTATTCTCGCCAATCCAGATGGAGATGCTATTTTGCGAACGGGTGATGAAATCGCGTTAGTGGGCTATCCTGACAGCCATGCACGACTCGACTCTAGCTTTCGTAATGGTAAAGAGGTGTTTGACCGAAATTTACTCGATCTTCGCATTGTTGAAGAGGAGATTGTGGTCAAAAGCGACAGTATTGCTGGAAAACGTCTGTCAGCTATTAATTTATCGGAATATGGTTGCTTCTTAAACCGTGTCGTCAGAGCGCAGATTGAGATGCCGATGGAGCATGATATCATTTTGGCAAAAGGAGATATTCTTCAAGTTAGTGGTGAGAAAAGCCGCGTACTGGGTCTTGCTGAACGTATTGGTTTCATCTCTATTCACAGTCAAATTGCTGATTTGGTCGCTTTTTGCAGCTTCTTTGTACTTGGTATTCTTTTTGGTTTAATTACCATGACGTTCGGACAGATAACATTTGGGTTAGGTAATGCGGTCGGCCTGCTCATTTCAGGCATCACTCTTGGTTATCTAAGAGCCAACCATCCAACGTTTGGTTATGTTCCCCAAGGCGCTTTAAATTTTGCTAAAGATCTTGGATTAATGGTGTTTATGGTGGGTATCGGCTTGAGTGCAGGTAGTAATATTTTTGAATACCTCACCATCATTGGCCCCAAAGTCATCGCAGCCAGCTTTATCATCAGTGTCGTGCCAGTGTTTATTGCCTACCTATTTGGTGCCTATGTATTAAAGATGAATCGAGCACTGTTAATTGGTGCCATTATTGGAGCTCGAACCTGTGCACCAGCGATGGATGTAGTTAATGAGCATGCAAGAAGCACCATTCCGGCTCTTGGTTATGCGGGTACCTATGCGATTGCGAATATTTTAATGACCATTGCGGGTACTGCGTTGGTCATTTTAACTCGATACT
>JAESQY010000051.1 GCA_016764915.1 Aliivibrio sp.
GTATGCATGATAATAAGTAATTAATAGAGACTAATAAATAATTAAAAAACCGAAGTGAATTTTATCAGTAAAATAGCGTGGTATACTCATCAGATTAAATTCTATAAGGTTTTAAATAAAAACATAAAGGAATCTAGAGAAATTTAAAGGTAATATAAATTAACAGATAAGTACCATTTTGCAGGATGATAAAATGAAGTATGTAATAGCCGTAGAATCAAATATGATATTAGCATTAGATAAAAAATCTAATGTTATTGTTGAGGTCGAACTTAATATAACGGAAACTCTGGTGTTGAATAAACTTGTAATATCTGCAAGATCCGTAGTCAGTCGCAATGAACTAATTAATTCTGGTTGGCCAGGCAGAGTAGCCACTAATAATTCACTTAATGTGCTTGTGAAGAAGTTGAGAGATAAACTGACGATTGTGAATGAAAATTTTTCTATTAGGACCATTCCAACAAAAGGGTATGTATTGAGTTTACCGTATAACACCAGTATTGAATCAATAGAAAGTGTTGAACAGCTAAATTCAGTAAAGTTATCTTTAGGAAACAAAATAAAGAATAAAGTTCACGTTTGGTATAAGAGGAAATATACACCATACATATTATTTGTAATTCCTGTTGTTATTTTATGCATTTATTTGTCAGGCGGGGTATATTCATCACTGTTTATTGTCGATAGTAATATGATTAAATGTTCTCGAGTAGATTCGATCGTAACTTGTACTAATAACGATTACGAAGAGCAATAATTAAGTTTCAACTTACATAGGGAAATGGGAAATGTGGTTGCTACAAAACATATATAATAAATGCATGAATGTAGTAGGTTACGATTTTTTACTGGACGGAAAGAGTAGTTCAAGTACTGGTATCAGTGTCAATTTAGGTGATAATTCAAAAGAAGACAGGATGCTAATAAACTACTTATATAATCATACTTTTAATATTGATAAGAGTTTAATAAAACAAAATGTGCCTTACTTCTTAACTCTTTCTGAATGCACACTAACTGATTCAGCAATTATTAAAAAAATATCAATAATTTCAGAATCACTTAATATTGTCATTCAGATTAACCATAAAGTTGTATTGTCATACAATTTGATTACAAAATTACGTTTTTTACAAAGTTTTGGGATCGAGCTTTGTATTAGTGATTACTTGGGATGTGAGGAAGATTCACGTAATCATGAAGATATTATTGGAAATGCAAATTATGTAAAGTATAGAATAAAGTGCGATGGGAGCATGAAACTGACAGAAGAGCTAATTGCATTCCAGCAGTGTGGAATAAAAATTATTCTTAATGATATGACTCGTCTAGGTGAGAACAATCATGACACATCGTTCGGCTATTGGGCAATACAAGGCGATGATCTCTCTAAACCGTTTAAGTTATGTGAAAAACAGCAACAATCGATATTGTTGCTTCCGGAGTCTTATCAGAAACAAGATTTTGGCAACTTATACGAGTGGCTAGAGAGGAGATAGGCTAACAACGCAATGGATAAACACTCTATTAAATGCACATAAAACACTATAAAAAACTGGTATATTGATTTAAATCACATTTTTAAGAATTAAAAACTGCAACGTATGCAACAAATCGCGTGGATAATTGAATCGCGTATCATTTGTGAGCCGTATGTGTCAGGTATCATAGATATACTGCTATAATAGTCATATTCATTCATTAGAAGATGTTCATGATTATGACAATTAAACAGAAGTTAATTCTATTGACACTCCTTTCAATTACCGCATTGTTAGGTGTCGCCTTTTCAGGCTGGTATTCGCAACAGAAAGTGATGACACTCAATGATGAAGCTATTATTGTCAGTGAGATGGAAGTAACGCTCTTAACATTAAGACGAAACGAAAAAGACTTTTTAAGTCGAGAAAATTTAAAATATATTGATACTTTTAAGAAAAATTATGAACACTTAAAAGAGTTAAATATCGGCTTACAAAAACGCCTTACCTCAAATGGTTTTGACATCGATTTCTCAAACATTAATAGTTCATTAGAAAAATATGCACAAGGTTTTTATAACGTAGGTGATGCTTATAAAGTATTAGGTGTTAAAGGCAATGAAGGCGTTATTGACTCCTTTAAAAGTGAATCCGAACAGTTCCTGTTGTCTATTCAACCTTCAATGCGCTATGAATATCAATCACTTGTTGATGATGTGATGTTGTTTTATTACTCGGATAATATTAAATATATTGACGATTACGGCAAACATAAAGACAATTTGTCGAGTGATCTTCTCTATCAAAACCAAAAGGAAATTTCTGATATTGATGCAATAGTGACGGAATTAGTGAAGGTGAAAACCGAACTAGGACTGAGTTATTCAAAAGGGTTGAAAGGTGATATCAGAGAAACGTCAAGAACAGCTGAAGGGTATTTTAAGGAATTGAGCAAGTCTGTCAGTGAGCGCTTAGACAGCGAAAAATCATTAACTCTAAAATACAGCATTATGTTTGTTATATTCTTGATTATCGTATCTACCGTTGTGACTACTATTATTAGCCGCGATATTCGTAAACGAATATCCGGTCTTCTTATTACCATGACCACCATTTCTGAAAACCAAGATTTGACGTTACAAGCAGATGATAGCGGCAAAGATGAGCTTGCTGAGGTTGCGCTGAGTTTTAATCAATTTTTGACCAATCTTCGAAACTTAATTGAAGAGAGCAAACAAGTCAGTATGGCTGTTGGCTCAGCTTCTGAGCAATTACTGCAAAGTAGCCGTTCAACGTCAGACTCTTTATCTAAACAAGAGGATGAAACGCGCCTGGTTGCTACCTCTATTGTAGAAATGGCAGGAACCATTTCTGATATATCTGAAAATACAGAACAGGCTGCTGAAAATGCCCGCCAAAGCCACACCAAAGCGAATGAAGGGAGCAAGCAGGTAGAAAAAACTTGTAATACTATATCCAACTTATCGACACAGCTCTCTGAAGCATCAAACGAAGTAACCAATCTGTCAGAGCTTTCTCATTCGATAGGTTCGGTACTTGATGTTATTCGTGATATTGCAGAACAAACAAACCTTCTTGCTTTGAATGCCGCGATTGAAGCGGCTCGCGCCGGCGATCAAGGGCGTGGTTTTGCAGTGGTTGCTGACGAAGTACGAGCATTGGCACAACGAACCAGTAAATCAACGGAAGAGATCTCCACCATTATTAATTCATTGCAAAAACAAACCCATGAAGTGGTGGGTAAAATTTCAGTTTGTCGTGATCTGGGTGAGGAGAGTGTTACCGAAGCCTCTTCTGCTCAATTGAAATTGAATGAGATCATTGTTGAGATGCAGTCGATTATGGACAACAGCTCTCAAATTGCTGAAGCACTTGATCAACAAAAAATTGTAAGTGAAGAGGTAAATCAGAATGTCACCGCGATTCAGGAAATAACCGGAGGTAATAACCGCGCTGTTTCTGAGAACTCCACCGCAGTACAGAGCATTGTTGAGCAAGTTTCAGGCTTGAGCGATTCTATTAGTAAATTTAAATCGTAAATAATGGCAACAATAATACAAACGAGTTCATATTGAGCTCGTTTTTTGTTTTTATCTGATGCATATTGCTCTATAATTTGCGACCGTATTTTGGTTCGGTTAATTGTCACCGCACGCATTAGGAATTAGCATATGTCATTTTCATCTCAAGGCTTCTCTAAAGAAGTCGTTCAAGCTTTAACGGAATGCGGTTATGAAAAACTCACACCGATCCAGCAAGCTGCCATTCCTCTGGCCCGTAAAGGCCATGATATTCTCGCAAATGCTCAAACAGGAACAGGCAAAACAGCGGCGTTCGCACTGCCTATTATTCAGCAGCTGCTCAACCAACCGAAAGTTAGAGTTCGGTCAAGAACACGGGCGTTAATTCTTGCACCAACTAGAGAGCTTGCGGCACAGATTGCAGAGAATATTGAACAGTATACTAAATACACAAATCTAAAAGTGGCTGCAATTTATGGTGGCAATAAAATGTCTTCTCAAGTTCGCAGTTTAGAGCAGGGATTGGATATTTTAGTCGCTACCCCTGGCAGATTGTCTGAACATATGGAACTGCGTAATGTAAACGTAGACAGCATTGAGTTTTTAGTTTTTGATGAAGCGGATCGTATGTTAGATATGGGTTTTATCAATGCGATTAGAAATATCATGATGACAGTGAAGACATCACCACAAATAATGA
Organism: Aliivibrio sp.; assembly: GCA_016764915.1. Classification (GTDB taxonomy): domain Bacteria; phylum Pseudomonadota; class Gammaproteobacteria; order Enterobacterales; family Vibrionaceae; genus Aliivibrio_A. The sequence continues at coordinate 4,227 of JAESQY010000051.1, forward strand.
TGTTTTCAGCAACAACGTCAACTCAGATGAACTTATTATCTAATGACATATTACGTAAACCTAAACGTATCTCAGTGGACCGTGAGAACGCAACAGCCGATACCGTAGCGCACGTTGTTTACGTGGTTGATGAAAAAAGAAAACATGAATTATTGTCTGAGCTGATTGGCAAAAAGAATTGGAAACAAGTGTTGGTGTTTGTTAATTATAAAGAGAATGCCAACATGCTTGTTAAAGAGCTTAAGTTAGATGGTATTAAGGCGGTGCTGTGTCACGGCGATAAAGCACAAAGTGCTAGAAGGCGTGCTCTTGATGAGTTTAAAGAGGGCAAAGCACGAGTGATGGTTGCGACAGATGTTGCAGCAAGAGGCTTGGATATCGTCGATCTTCCTCATGTTATAAACTATGACATGCCATTTCTTGCGGAAGATTATGTACACCGAATAGGTCGAACTGGTCGCGCGGGCAAAAAAGGCAATGCAATTTCGTTTGTAAGCCGTGAAGAGGAACTGTCATTAGTTCAGGTTGAGAGTCTGATTGGGCAACGTATACACCGTGTGATTTTAGATGGTTATGAACCGACCAACCGTGACGCATTGGTGCAAAAGATGCACAATAAGCCAGCCTTTAAAGATCGTAAAGGGCGCACAAACAACCCAAGTGCCGATCAAGCATCTGCTGAGCGACGTGCTCGTTTGCGCAGTGCTATCAAGAACAAAAAATCATAAGCTAAGAAGTAATAAATAGAGAAAAGGGCTGAAGATATTGATATCTTCAGCCCTTTTTAATGTCGCCCATTTAACGCGATGTTGAGTTAGAAGGCAAAATTTTTCAGTTTGTTAAATACGTGCGCTTTGGGTGTTTTGCTTATCTTTTGCATTAAAGAAAAGTCAGGGCTCAGAATATTAAATTGATCTCTTAACTCGTCCAACATAACTAGCCACAATTTGGCGGTCATTTCAGTATCTGCTAATGCTCTGTGAAACACGCCATCATTATCGATATTTTTATATTCAACTAATCCACCCAATTTATGATTAGGTGCATCTTGAAATAGACGGCGAGCGATGAGCATCGAACAGCTAAACTGCCCAAAATATTGACGATCAATATTGGATAACTCAGCATCTAAAAAACGCTGGTCGAATGAGGCATTGTGAGCGACTAAATTATGGTTACCGATGAAATCGGCGAAACGCGCCATCACTTCTTCGCAAGGGGCTGCACTTTGAAGCATTGGGTTGCTAATGCCTGTATAGCTTTGAATGAAGCTACTAATACGAAACCCTGGATTCATTAACTCTTGGAAACGGTCAACAACAACGCCATTTTCTAGCCTTACCGCACCAATTTCAATCGCTCGATCACCTTGGTTAGGGGAGAGACCAGTCGTTTCAAAATCGAGAACGATAACATTATGAGCTGACGTAGATAAAGTCACATTCGAACTCTCTTATGATTACTCTGCGCTGTCCGCAACAGGTTCATTTGATTCTTTGTCTTCAGCTTTTTTAACGCGCAGTTTATTGCCCGCTAAAGTGTTGCCGTTTAGGGCTTTAGTCGCTGCTTTTGCTTCGCCTGCTTTAGGCATCTCAACAAATGCAAATCCTTTTGATTTGCCAGTTGCCTGATCAATGACTAAAGAACAAGATTGAACAGTGCCGTGAGTTTCAAACATGTGTTGAAGTTCTTCTTCGGTCGTTGTGCGAGCTAGGTTGCGTACAAGTAATTTCATGATATTGCCATTATTTGGGGGGACTTTGGTGCTGATTATCCCAGATAGTTTGGGATAATCAATCTAAGATGCAGAGTATACAGAAATTGATTCAAACTGCTTGTTTTCTTTACCCTGCGCTATGGTTAGAATATGGGAGATTTTTAACCTAACCGTGAGATATTATGGACCGCGACTATACATTTAATTGCTTAGTGACAATGCCTCGTCATGAACTTGAAGAGTTCAGTCACCGAGTCGTAAGCAGAATGGTTCCCGAAGAGAGCATGAAAGAGATATTTACTTTTGAACATGATAACTCTACCAGTGAAGATAGAAAGCAAACAGCGCAGTTGGATGCAATGTTACGCCTGGTTGCCGTTGCTTTAGGTGAGGTTCAATATGCGTTTTCTGAATCTGAAAATGCAATACAAAACTGTCAACGTATGCAACGTTTAATTTTATGGCACAGTTACGCCATATTATTCAACTTAGAAGAAGCAGTGACACTCGAGCAGCATTGTGAGTTGGCAGAGAGATTAGTGCAACATCCGCCAAAAGAGGCGCTAGGTTGGTTAGCAATACTGTCTAAGCTGCTTCAAGATTACTCTGAGCTAGCAGTAAAGAAATAATATGTGCAGTGCGCCGTAGATTGGCGCACTAAAGCCTTCTAACTATGGTTTAACAGCTTGTTTAACTTTTACTACATGCCTAGTCAGCTTTGCTACCATTTGGGGTAACATAGATGCAATTATCATGATTAACATGAGTAAATACTGAAACGGTGTGAATGATTCGTGCATCAAAATACTGCCAGCCAAAATACCAGCAATGGGGTTAGCGATGCTACCAAAAGTAATGTCCACCACAGACATTCTTTGTAGAAGCCAAACATAAAGTCCATAGGCGATAACCGTGTTGATGATAACAATCCACACAATCCCAAGTAGGTTTTTCATCTCAATGTGGTTGATTAACGCGTTGTATTGCTCTGGATGCAGAAAGTAATCACCCACAGAGACAAAAGAGAGCAAAAAGCCACCAATAATGAGTTGCCATGCAAGAACGGTTTTCCAATCCATTTTATTGGCCAGAAATTTGGTCATCATACTGCCAATCAGTAAGCATAAAATTGCCACCAACATCGCTACAATACCTACAACACTTAACGATACTTTGCTTGGATCGAATAAGAACCAGGTTGATGTTACGATAATTACGCTCGCTAAAAGCTGTGTTTTACCTGGTTTAACGCGATAAACACAGTAAGTCATGATAATCGCAAATACGGGTACCGTCACCATGCCCACAGAAGAGATAGCCGAAGGTAAGTTGTTCGCCATGATAAAGATCATGCAGAAGAACGCCGCAATGTTGATTGTGCCTAATACCAAAAGACGGCCCCACTCATGAGCACGCGGCAATTTTGGTTTGAACATTAATAGTATGATACCTGCAGGTAGCGCCCTAATGGCACCAAGAAATAGGGGAGGCCAATCAGGCAGTGTTAACTGACTAACCGCGTAGGTTGTTCCCCAAAAAAAAGCAGGGATCATAGCAAGTAAAATGTTCATTAAAGTATCTTCACGTTAAGATAAGGGGCGCACTTTACAGGCTGAATAACTCAATGTAAAGTATCTTCACGTTAAATTAATCTGGCAAGAAAATGGACGCTTTAGACCGTATTAAAGAGCAGTGGGAAGTGGAAAGACCTGAGTTAAATACAGTGCCTATGCAAATTCTGGGTCGAATGGCTCGAATTTACAAGTATGCGGAAGGAAACATTTCACAATGCCATCATAAGTATGGCATTAAAATTGGTGAGTTTGATGTGCTTGCAACGTTGCTTCGTTCAGGTAAACCTTATCAATTAACCCCATCAGAGCTTCTATCGCAGCTGTTGCTGACCTCAGGGGCGATGACTAACCGCATGACACGACTAGAAGATAAAGGATTAATCGAAAGAGCTCACAGCGTTGAAGACCGAAGAAGTGTGATGGTGAAGTTAACCACAGAAGGTCGCTTGCTGATCAACACCGCTTTGACTGAGCATGTCGTTAAGCAGCAACAATTAACCAGCAGCTTAACCGAACAAGAACAACAACAGATGAACCATCTCTTAACCAAGTGGTTAAAGGAGTGGGAATAGCTTATTTCGAATCACACTCCGCACAATCAGGCTGTGCAAGGCTTCATGGGGCTTTGCGAGAATCCATCTAATCAATAATCCTCAATATTTATCTATATTATGAAAATATGCCGCCATTTTGTCGCCACATTTTAAGTGGCGATCAAAGATGAGCTAATGGATTTTTTGTGACGGCATCTTCTAGGTGATCAGCGGCAAAATGAGCATAGCGCATCGTTTGTTTTATGTTGCTGTGGCCTAAAATACGTTGTAACACCACGATGTTACCGCCGTTCATCATAAAGTGACTGGCGAACGAATGGCGCAGAACGTGAAAGGATTGGTGTTTTAATCTCGTCACATTGTTAGTAATGAAACGATACGCTGAAGAGTAGCCAATATTGAATAAGTCGCCGTCTTTGTAGATTTCTTCGTAAAGTTCTTTGCTAATAGGTACAGAGCGATTCTTTTTACCTTTCGTTTTAGTAAAGGTGATCTTGTACTGAGTGATTTGTGAACTTGTCAGGTTCGCAATCTCTTTGAATCGACCTCCAGTAGCAAGCGAAACCTTAATCACTTTTATCAAGTCAGGGTGTTTATGAGTTTTTGCTAACTCTAACAACTCTCTGATCTCATTAGTGGTCAGAAATTCCATCTCTTCTTCATGAATTTTGAATTTACGAACGAGTTTAAGCGGATTTTCACCTTTCCACTCTTCCATGCGCTGCAGTTCAACAATAACGGCATTCAATAGGGTTTGATCAATGTTGCAGGTGCTAAAGGAAACTTTGACCTTACGCTTGTTTAGATCTTCAACTTCGCCAGCCAAGCGGCGAGTGCGATAGTCTGTGAACATAGAAGAGGTTAACTTATGATAAAGCGGGTCGCCCATCGCCGTGGCCATTACGTTTAACTTGTTTCGCGTGTAACGAGCATGAGTTAGTGATTGGCCATGACGCTGAAACCAAAGCTCAATCATGTCTGACAAACTTCTTCGCTCGAGTTTTTCACCTAACCAGGGTTTATCTTCGACCTCTTGCATGGTGAACTTTTCAAACGCCGCCGCTTCGCCTTTGGTGGCGAAACGCTTACGAATTCGTTTACCAGTTCGGCCCTGCGGGTAGCACTCGCAAAGCCACGGTTTCTTGTTGCCATCTTTCAAATTTCTTACAGACATAAAAAAGCCCACTTGATACTGTTTTTATGTACAGTATCAAGTGAGCTGGTAAAATCAATGTTTGATTATTAATATAATCAACAATCGTGAAGTGAAGGAATTGGCCCCAGCAATATTTTATGGAGAACATCCAAAAGTTTTTTTTGTTCAACGATTACAATTTTGAATGGTTAGGAATTATAAATGTTTTCCCATATGCGCGAGTTTGAACTGTTTACGTTCTATGTCGTTGTATGACTTTAATCCAAAATAAATTCTGACTTTCTTCTTTTTATGCAAACCTAAACCTTGATCTGTCCAATTAATTTTAAAATGATACTCACAGTTAATTTCTTCACTTTCGTTGGAAATGGGATGTATAAAATCCCATTTAACTTTATTTTTTCTCTGTCGCGTACATGTTAATGTACGATCAAGCTGACCAGATATTCTGGAGATTACTCCCAAATCTTGCTCATTTTGGTTTGAATCATTAGAGATTTCATGAAATGCTTGATTAAGAGTATTCATTGCGTGGGAAAATAGATTTTTATAATCTAGATATGTCCCCTGTTTTACAGTATGGAGTGTAGACTCAATATCATAATGAAAATCTATGTATTCATAATTAAGTTTAGACCATTCAATAAACTGCCTACTATTAGTATGATATTGAGAAATAAATTCTGAATTAAGGTTTAATGTATTGCTCCATGAATGGGTAAGGAGCTTATTATCAATGTTAGGCCAAGTATAAGTATCAGGTGAAATATAACCATAATGTCTGGAAAAATGTCGATCTTGTATTTGGTCTTCTTGGTTTGTAATTATATTTACTATTTCTTGAGTATCATGGTATCCAACATAAGGTGAAATAACTTTTTCAAACATTTTTAAGTATTCTTGGTATAGCATTAGATCGTTATTAGAAGCATCGAATAGAACATCATCTAATTTGTGCCCGTTATCTACATACTCTAGAAGTTCTTTAGCCGATTCGATAACTATATTGTTTGAACGATCGTAAACAGTCAGGTTTTTTTTTAATAGAACTAGAATGTTTTCTATTTCCTGATATGTAGAGGTGGGTGATAAGCCATTAATACTATAGCGAGATAAATAGACTTTAGATATATTACTCATCCGCGCCTCCTAATATCGTTAACCTCTTCCCCTTTCATTAATGTTTTCATATCATAAGTTTGTTGATCAAAGAAACCTTCAGGCCAAGAGGACAACTCGCCTTTGCTTCCAATAGTTATTTCATCAACGTTACTTTCAGAGTTCAAGACTCCAGAAATGTAGAATACTTTGAACATACCTTTAATGTAATCGCTATCTAAACGAGCACCCACTCTAATACCATTAAGCAAATGGTCACTGTGAGTCTCGACAATAACCTGTACACCAGCTAGTGCTGCCTTGGCAATTAACCTGCCAATATAGCTTTGTCCTCTAGGGTGTAAATGTGCTTCTGGATTTTCAATAACAACAAGGCCACCAGGTTTTGTCAGTATCAAAGCGCAAATGATACTTAAAGAGTAGCTAAGACCGAATCCCATATGTATTGGGTTAGTATTTTTTGAGCCATAGGCTTGGAACTGTGTATGGCTAATATCAGCTTGATTCACTGTGTGTGATTCAAAATTAAACCCAGGTGATATCTCATTCATCCAATTTATGATATTTCGACGGTAACTTGCACCTTCATCAACTTTTAATATTCTTTTATCGTCAGCTGCTAATCTCTCTCCTGCATTAGACAATCGTGTTAAAATTTCATGAATGTACTCACCCCTAGCTCCTAACCAATAATCAGTTGGCTCATCATTATTGTTTTCTAAATATGACCTAGGTCCAAAACGTTCTGCTTGTAAAAACTGAAATCCTTTCCCTGTAAAGTAGAATTTCGAAAGTTCATTTCTATCGGCGGACATATCTATATTCAAAAGATGATTTTTCAATTTATCCTTTTCAGTTTGATCTTTGAATCCCCATGTGAAACCTTTCGATTGATCAAACGACATTTCAATAATTAGCTCATTGTCATCTGTATCAGCATGCGACGAATAAATATCATATACAGAACCAAGATCAACTAAATTTCCATTTAGTGCAACTTCGTTAGCAAATTTACTTTGAAAAGGAATAGCAATGGATTGAATAGCTGTACTTTTTCCAACAGAATTATTACCACAAAAGATGGTTAGGTTTTCAAATTCAAATTCACATTCTTTGTAACACTTAAAGTTCTTTAATTTTAATTTAGTTATCATTTAACTTCCAACTCAATCAAAGGTTTAATATCTATAGTGCATCCGGTGGTTTGTATTACTATATTTCTAATGGCCTCAAATTTGTATAGAATTGTAACTTTTTTTCCTGTTGAAGTTGAAAGGGAATAATGAAATCCTCTACCTGCATCTCTGTAGGTGTCACTGCTCCAGTTGGCATATTCTTCTGAATCAGTCTTAATTGCATTATAAAGTGTACTTATAAGTAATGTTTTGTTTTTTCTAATTAACTCTTTCTGCGATTCATCTATATTTGAAAATAAAGAAACTAAAACCTCGAAAAATGGTTTACTAATAGGCTCCTTTTTCTTTTTTGTGATAACTTTCTTAAAAGCATGCTTTCCAAATATTTCCTTGCAGAAGTCTAAGCTAGATTTAAAATTGGATGTTAAAGACAGCAAAATAGGTGAAACTGGGATGTAAATAGTTTCATTGTTATTGTTGGTTATTTTTTTGAACTCTTGCTTGTTAATCCAATCCATAGTGTTAACTAAAAAGTCATTATATTTTCGAATGTTCTTATAACCAAAAATCATGAATGATAATGCACTTAAACAAATCTCTAAATCTTTTTGACGTTTGGTGTTAATAGTATCAGTTGTCGCTGATATGAATGTGTTAGTAGAAGATAAAAACTTCAAGTAATATACACTATTACCAAAGTGCATAGCAGAACGAATTTCTTGGTCACTTAGTTTTACACCATAGGTGTTTATACGATGGAAGAGTTCAATAATAAACTGATTTACACTGTCATTTTTACTCGGCTCATCCTCCATAGTAATAACATATGCTGTTATTTCAAACTCTCTGATCGCACGAGTAAACTTACGGTCAAAATCAATAAAACGTAGACCGTTTGCTTCAAAAACAGATGACCCTTTGTCTAGTTTTAATTTGAATTTACCTTTCATAAAATCTTGGATTGTAGTTATTCTTTGTAACCCATCAATTACTACCCAATTATCATTTTTACGCTCACCAAAGTAAAATATAGGTAATGGCAACCCCATCAAAATGGATTCAATAAGTTTGGATCTCTTATCATCTTTCCATATGCGATCTTGCCTTTGATAATCTGGTTGGATTTCAATTTCATCATATTGCAAACGTTCATAAAGTAATGCCAGGCTGGGTGTTTGCCTCCTAATATTGGGAACATATAATTCTGATGTTTCTAAATCATTATCATCGTCATCGTCATCTTCTTGATTTGATTTAGAAAAATCATCTCCATCATCAACACCAGTAAAAGATGGTAGGTCAACAAGATCTGACATATCGAAAGAATTGTCACGTATAAGATCAGATGGCATGTCTACTAGTATCTTGCTTTTAGAAACATCAAGTGTTATTGCGGTTGACTGTACTGAACTATTTATTTGTTCTAGTTCATGTAATATTTTTCGAATGTTAGTATCAATTAGAAAGCCAGGTTGTTTTATATGCAGTAAATGCACTTCATTATTTAGTGCTGATAAGGCTTGCGATAATTTTTTTGCTAATATGCTTTGGCTAAATTGTTTATGAGCTGTTAGTGAACTTTTAACCTTTTTTTGTTCAGATGTAGGTAGTTCTTGTAGTTCAGCTAACTCATGTTGGTGTGATTCTCTTAGTATTAGGTGCTTACGACGTTCAAATTTGAAGTATTGAATATAGGGTAGGTTAGCAAAAATAGTTTCAGGCTGATGTCTGCTTGTGTAAGAGCCTTGAAGAGCCTCTTCGACATTACAATAACCATCACGTTTTAGATTGTTCCAAATTGCATGAAGTTCTTTAAAGCTACGTTTTAATATTTTATTTGAACGTTCTGAGACAACAAAATATTTTTCATTATCTCGTTCAATAGATACAACCGTAGTACTTGGAGTTGACGGGTTGATGGACTTCAATGGAAGATCAATTAAACCCTCGATATCATTAAGCAAGTCATCAAAGTTCATATAGCACCAAAAATAAATAATTATTAGGTGCCATGTTATCATAGCTTATCAATGTGTGTCATATACCCTTTGTTTATTAAGGGTTAATTAGATCTCATCAAGATAATCTTTGATTGTTAGTGCAATTGCTTGTGAAAGTAAAAAAGGGACACCATTTCCTATAGTTTTAAACATATTTGATAGGCTCATATCATGAGGTAATTCAAATTCTTTAGGTAAAGATTGTATAGACATAGCTTCAGCGGCACTTAAACGCCTGTCTTGATATGGGTGTAAATGAACCTCATTATTTCCATATGCTGCAGTTGGAGAGTACCTCCAACGGTGTAGCCTTTTAAATGATTTTCCGCTGACATCTCCTTCAGCAATTGTTTGCATTTTTGGGAGTCCACTTCTCGGCTTAAAGTGATGCTTTGCATTCGGATGAATATTAACTCCATTCTTTTGAAACCAATGCTCAATTGTCAGTTCAGAAATATTCCCTACATATTTCGATTGTAGTAAGACACTACCTGCATAGTATGGGGTAGTGGTCGGCCATTGAGCTTTATTAAGAATTTGTTCTTTGTTGAATCTTAGATATTTATTCCAATTAAAAATTTCAGGCAACTTGTTTCTTTGACTTCGTTTAACCTTTGAACGCTTAATACCAAATAACAAAATACGGTCTCTATCTTGAGGAACACCAACTTCAATGCTATTGGTGAGTCTATCTGTTAGAAGATAACCTGCTTGTTCTAAGTTTTCTTTCATTTCATTATAGAAAGCAATGTGCTTCTTACTTAATAGGCCTTTTACATTCTCGACTAAGAAAAAATCAGGGTTAAACGTGATAATACTATTTACGTAAGCTTCGCTGAGCTTGCCGTGATCACCGTCACGACCCTTATTTTTTCCTGCAATAGAAAAATCAGGGCAAGGAGGACCACCAATAAACCCCACAAGACCTTCTTTTTTCGCATGAGTGACGAACTGTTTTAAGCGTTCTTTAGGTAGACCTGTCGTAAATTCTTCGATACTTCCAAGGTGATGTTCATATTGAGGTATTGGCAGTTCCATCTTGTTTCGTGAGTATTGGTAAGCATCATAAAATGGTTTATGAAATTCATTCACAAATCTTAGGTCAAATCCTGATTTTTCAAAGCCGAGATCCAAAAAACCACTACCTGCAAAAAATGAAAAAATAATATGCTTTTTGCTAGTATTCTTTTCTTTGTCTATTTGATTCTCGCGCAACCTAACTATCCTTTATTTGTTGTGAAGAAAATTGAAAGGGTGCGGATGATAGCTTATCTAGGCTGACTATTAAAATCATTTTTTCTTCATTTCCATAGCTACTCGGCCTACAACTTTCACATCCTCTTCTGGGACTTCAATTGTTGAGTTGCCAAATGCGATAGCCAATTTTTTACCTGGTAAACGTTGAAGGTTATTTATTGATAAACGGCCATCAACATCAAGCAGATAATCACCAGATACAGGGTCGGTTGATTCTTTATTGATGTAATACATACCTGCATCATCTTCAATAACTTGTGTATTCAACGGTGTTAATCCAAAGCGTTCGAGGGCTTCTTCATCAAGGTTAATTTTCCCACCATCTGATAACACACCATCAATCAGTTTTGATACTTTCAAGCTAGGAATAGTTGCTGCGCTGTTCTCAAATGGTTCACCTTCACCCAGTGCCATGTAGCGAACTGAAGCACCACTTGCTAGGTGTGCACGAACAATTAACTCAAACGAAGTTCGGTCATGAGTATTCCATGTCGTTATTGTGGTTCGTGGAATGCCGAAAACATCAGCAAGCTTTAGAAAAGTGTCAACGTTTGCGACGTTTTTCAAGTTTTCCGTAAATTGTTTTCCGCCAATATAGTCAAATGGCGGTATTTTTGCTTGTAATGTCGTCATAGGTGATCAATAATTGCCTCAATTCAGAACTGATGCCTCAATATGCATCATATTACATCGGATAGTAGTTAACTTCGTAGGATACCACTTATGGCGAGTATACAAATAGCGGTTGATGCACCTTTTTGTACTAAAAAGGAATTTTTGCGACGTACAGGATGGTCTTCATCTTCGTTAGATCGCGCAATTGCCGCTGGAGAAATTCCAGTTCTTCCTAAAAAATCACAAAAAGGTTCCATTCTTATTAACCTCGTGAAGCTGTTCGAAGCTTCAGCACTTCAAAAAGTGTAAGTGTTGTTTCATTTTCGTCTTTTTCTTTAACTGAGTATTAGATATGAACGCAAACAACTCAATGTGCACTTTACGTGAGTCTAAACAAAACGCATTTAACGAGGCGTGTTGTGCATTTTCGAACTCAGAGAACGTACAACACATCGCTAGAACGTGTGGCATTAACCCAACAATGCTGCGCAATAAACTCAATCCGTCACAGCCACATAAATTGACGGTAAGTGATTTGATGGCGATTACTGATGCCAGCGGCAATTACTGCATCGTTAATAGTGTTCTGCTTGGGCTCAACTTGGTTGCCGCAAAGATAGACCTAAATGCAGATCGAGAAACCCTAATTAAACGTGCCCTAGAAAACAGTGCCAATGCTGGTGATTTATCTCGCCTGGCATTAGAGAACGGTGGCGAATGTCGTTTACCACGTTCAAAGCGTAACGAATTGCTAGATAGAGCACACAAAAGTGTTAGTAACCTGGTGTTGCTAATGAATGATCTTGAAAACAAAACCTCTGGTGTCGCACCGTTTTTATCTATGAGTTTGGATTTCGTAGTAAACGGCACACCAATACCAGGTTTAAGTTGAGGAATATTGTAATGAATGAATCAATTAAAAATGATGTTCAGATTGTGATTAAGTCTCTTCAAGCGATGGCGTTCGATGCACCAGAGTCGTTATCTATTAATGTTAATTACCGCTCGCTCTTACCTAGCTGTCAGGTTTCTGTGCTAGAAGTAAGCGATGAAGATTTAACTGACTTGATATCAGAAGTAATTCACTTTGATGATGCGGAAAAGGCTCTTAAACAATTGCTTGCCGTTGAAAGCAAACTGGCGGAGCTGGTGATTAAATCAAAAGATGATTTGGAGGCTGCTGCATGAACTATTTAGCAGCTTGCCTTAATGGTGATGGGGGATTGGTTCGAGATAAATCAACCAATGAAATTAAAACCGCGCAACTTGGTGATCACGAATCAAAAGACCTAGCCATTGAAAATGCCTGCGTCCAATTGGAGTGCGACCACGTTACTAACGGCGTGATTATTCGTGGCCATAACAAGGGCGGTTACATGGTGATCGATACACAGGAGTTTAGTGAATTATGACCAATCTTGAACCCCACCCACTAGATGATGCAATCAAAGAGATTGGCATTGAATGGATTGCCAAGCTTAAAAAACAAGTTCATCAAAGTAAGTTGATGACCAAACCCAAAGCACAGCCATTAAAAACTCACTGCGTGGATATTCGCTATTCACGCTCGTATCAGATTCAAGCACAAAGAGCCCAGATGTCACGATGAAAGAACTCGACTTACTGTTTGTCGCGGGGTCAATTCGA
>JAESQY010000052.1 GCA_016764915.1 Aliivibrio sp.
AGCAGCTCAATCCTAAAGAGATCACTGCCATTGCAGACTACTTCCACCAATGGCAGATTGCGCCAAATGGCACCGAAGGGTATCGAACGGCCGAAGTGATATTAGGCGGTGTGGATACCAATGAATTGTCATCTAAAACCATGGAGTCGAAAAAAATAGCGGGTCTCTATTTTGTCGGTGAAGTGATGGACGTCAGCGGCTGGTTAGGAGGGTATAACTTCCAGTGGGCCTGGAGCTCAGGTTTTGTTGCGGGTCTGAATGCCTGATTTTGTGTAGAGACAATAAAGTTTGAGCAGCTTCGTAACTCGTTTCTGGACATTTTCGAGTTACGAATTATTGAGAAGCCTGTGTATTGGGATAACTACTGCTAATCCAAATAGCCCGAACTGCCTAAAAACATATCGCTCAATTCACCGTATCACTTCACAAAACACATTTATTTACTTAGTGAAGCGGGGAATATTTCACTGCATTGCCTAAGTAGTTCTACCACATCAGTCGTCACATTAGATATCCATTGCTCCCGAAATACTGGGTTACCGAGTTTTGCCGTTTTTCCTTGGAAAGTTTTAAAATTCATCTTATCAGAGCTGTATTTCCACGCTAACCACCATTCATCATTATTATTAGCCCCGATCAAAGTCTCAAGTTTATGTTTTAGGTCAGACTCCTTGATCTGTAATTCATCTCTAAACAAACCACGTTGGTCGTTCTTACAGACAGTAAATCCGTAGTAGAAACAATGGTCAACTTCTAAATAAAGATGGACACTATACTCACCAAAAGTTAAAACTTTGTACTGTAATCCATAATAACTACTACGCTTATAACTTTGATAAAAATTCTGACAGACATCCATACTGATTTCTTCAAACTTGTAATTAACAAAGCTAAAGTCGTAACCAGAACTTTTAAGAGCCGCTTGCAAATCAATCCATATCGTTTTTTGCAACTCAGCTTTGACGTCCGTGATTACCTCTTCAATTGTGAGCGCATGTTTAAAGTTATCGCCCTCCAAGAGTAAGTTTTTCATTTCCACTTTCTGATCCTCGTTAAGTGTTTGCCCCGTGAGTTTTTCAATCAATTTCCGATACTGAATGATTGTTTCCCGAAGTAATGGATAATCATAAACCTCGCGTGCGCAAGATGTTAACCATTGTTTAATGTCGGTTTTATATGAGATGCAGTTAACTTCTTCACAACTGAGAGAACCAAGGCTTTCTGCTGAAGGAGCTTTGCCAAAAAGCGTAAGATAATAGAGATGCTTAGTTTTAGAACCGTGGTAATCACTCAGCGCTTCTTTGTACCGTTGCAACTGTTTAGGCTGATCCGCAGCATAAATTTTGTTTTCTATAACAATGGCATCACGTTGACCACTAAGCAATAAATCAACCCTGCCATGCTTCCCCATATGACGCTCAACCTCGAGTGAGAACTGGCCTTTAAATCGTAGATTTTCATCTTGTAGTTGCTGTAAAAAAATCTGTTGAAACACTTCCCCTTGATTATGGGTCCCTTCAGGATTCAATAGTTCACCAATAAAACGTGAATGCAAAGCTACTTCATCAGATTCATTACGCAGGATAGAAAAAACATTAAAGTCACTTTCAGTCACTTCCTGCAATTTTTCATACTTAAGATTGATTAAGGAAATCTCTTTTAACAGTTTATCTATCATTTAGTACTCCAGCCATATTCATAATATTATTTGTCGTGCAATTGGCCATTTTAACCTTCATCGAAATTAAAAAACGCTCAACAGAACGCTTTTCAGTGTGAAACAATACTTATCTGCCTTTTACTATCCTAAGGAGCAATATCGCAAACTAAGTGTGGCGTGACCTGGTCAACCCGCTGTCGAGAGTAATCAATTCGTCCACTATATGGTAAGCCCCTATTTTCTGCGCTTATGCATATCTGCCATAACATGCGCAAGTGATAAGCCCCCAGTTCACTAGACACTACACTGATTAGAAAAAGTAGGTCAAGTACCTATCCCTAAAGTATGACGGATAAGTGCGCTAGCTTGGATTGGGGCATAAGTGAGTCAGCGCAAAAGGTACTGGCTCTGTGTGGATAGAACCAAGCTAGAACAAATCGTCTAACTTGTACTCCGTTGTGTTCTCATCATCAGAGTCTATTCGTATAAAACCAAGTTTTTGTAAGACAGAGGCGCTTCGGGTATTCCAAGAATGTACTCCAGCCCATATACTGCCTCGATAGCCAGAACTGCGAATATGCGACAGCAAACATTGGCACATTTCTGTTGCTAAGCCTTGCCCCCAAAGGTTTGGGTTAACCCAATACGCCAAAGCCAATCGATTCTCTTGTGGTAGTAAAGTAACCTGCCCAACAATCAACAAATCTGATGAACGATAACAACTCCAAACGAAGCACTTACCAGCTATCCATTCTAATGCTCGTTCTGAGCACCAATTTTCAGCTTGGTTCAACGTTTCAATTTTCGCTAATGGTAACGACGAAGGAAACTCCTTTGAGTTAACCGCATCATACAAAGCAACTGCATCATCGACACAAATTGGTTTGAAGGCAAACCTCGAACTCTCAAATTTTCTTGCGAACTTCAAAGCTTCCTCCTTACGTATTAATGTATTAAAGACTGAATTTTTTGTTTTGTTATTTAGTTCTATCTTGCTTAACCAGTTTACGATATTCAAGCTATATTAGAACGTTGTGTGATGTTGTGGATACACAAGAGGTGATATATGGAATCTTTACTGCTTTAGTGGCTTGTGCGGCTTGGTCCCTTACGCACTAAGTCTTGACCTGTTTGGAATACTTCTTCAGTAATCCAGCGTGAGAGTAATAGTTGATGTTTATCATCCAGTACTGCCACAAATCGACGGCCATCTTTATTGCTGGTTGCCATCGCCAACCCTGCGACATTCGTTAAACCCAAACCACCATTTTCTATTGCAGTAATGAAGGCTTCTAAATCTTTTAGGTTTGTGATGGTGTCTGCGTCATTGTTCATCTGTATATCTCTGTTGGCTAAATTGATAATGGAGAAATGTTGCGATATTTACCTTTTTAATGCAACTGTCGATTTGAAATTATTATGGAGACATTGCCATTACCGCGGCAACATTGTGTGATTCAGGTTTACTTTATGACATATGTGAATGGTGAGGCGCTGAACAAGCACTACGATAGCTATGAAGTTAATTTCATAGTGTTGAGCCAGTGAGCTGGATATGCTCTTGATGTTACTGAATTAGAAATCAACTTTTCTGTATTGCTCTCTGATTTTATTTATAAACAGCGACTATAAGGAAATAATGATGCTAATTATTACAAACAGAAATATCAATAAATCCAATTTCAAAGAGGGTATTGGTGATCATGAAGCGTTTGGTGATGGAGTGAATCTAAAAGGCCTTAATGAAGTTCGACTTGCTCATGCAGAAAAAAAGGGCGGTCAATGGCAAGTTCGCTTGGTTAAAGAGCCTTCAAAGATTACGGCGAATAATATCCCATCGAAAAAAGTGTTTGCTGAGTTGCGGGAGCGGTTAACTTTAGGAGGAAAAAATGGGGTCTTTTTTGTTCATGGCTTTAATCAGAGTTTTAAGAAAAATTTAGAGAAGTCTTTAGCGATAGAAAGAACCTACGGTGTGGAAGTGATCGCTTTTTCATGGCCCTCGAACCCGGGTGGATTTAAAACCAAAGAGTATCGACAGGCCAAACGACACGCTTTGGCTTCCATCGGCGCTTTAGATGCAACGCTTGAAAAAATGGGTGCCTATTTAAAAGTTCCGTTTAACAAACAAGCGTTAGAAGCGTGTGATACTAAATTTACCCTAATGACATACAGCCAAGGTAACTTCCTGTTCCAAAACTATGTCACTAACGCTCGGTATGAGGATGAAACCTCTCTATTTGATAATATCGTATTGTGCCAAGCCGATGTAGATAATGAATGTCACTCACAATGGGTCGATCAAATCCAAGTGGGAAAGAGAGTCTACATTACGATCAATGAAAATGATTATGTCCTTAAATGGTCAGACGCGAACTTTCAAAAAGCTCGCCTAGGTAGAACAGCGCAGGATCTAAATGCCTCGAAAGTACTCTATTTTGACTTTACCTGTGCGCCTGATGTTGGTAATACTCACGGTATTTTTTACAAGAATAAAAAAGGTGCATACTGGCCAGAGAGCAGCTACATCGTTAAGCTCTTTTTTGATGCCGTTTTGAATGGCAATAGAGGTGAGGAGGTGCCAAACCTTCGTTATAACAGTAATAAAAACAGCTATTACTACTCCCTTTAGAAACAGGAATTGGATGAACCACATCTTTATTTATTATAATCTTGAACTCATCAATCATGTGATATACTTTTAATGTATCAAGTGATTGTTGGAGTTAATATGTCTGTCGTTCATTCGTTTAAACCCGTGGCGAAAAAAAATGATTTTTGGCATCAGGTTGGATTTCCATCTCGTGGGGTCAAATTACACAATGCGTTACATGAGGGGTTACCTTTTTCGGTCTATTCTAAACTCGCAGAAATATCAGGACTTGAAAAAGCAGAGCTGGCTAATGCAGCTACGATCCCGAGTGCCACACTGAGTCGCCGATCAAAGCTAGGTAGGTTCAATAAAGAAGAGAGCGACAAGTTATACCGGTTCGCTGAAGTATTTAAGACTGCTGCAGATCTATTTGACTCGGACTATGTCAGTGCAACCCAATGGTTAAAATCTCCCGTTGTGGGGCTAGGCAATAAGCGGCCCATCGATATGCTCTCTACTTCGGCAGAAACGGAAGCGGTATTAGATCTTATTGGACGTTTGGAGCACGGTGTCTTTTCATGATCACTGCGTATCGAATCGTAAGAAAAAAATGGTCTCAATCTGCATTTGATGGAGAGGGTGCTCGGTTATATGGCGGTCGCTGGAACAGTAAAGGAAAACCATGCGTTTATGTTGCAGGTTCAGAGTCACTGGCTATCTTAGAAGTGTTGGTTCATTTACAAAATAGTCAGGCACTTACGCATTATGTATTGCTCAGTATCGAAATAGATGAACAAGAGATGCTGACGCTGCAAAATGAAGATCTGCCTAAAAACTGGCAAGAGAACCCCGCACCCAGCGACACTTCTGATTTAGGGGATGAGTGGTTAGCGAGCAAGTCCAGTTTGGCTTTATCTGTGCCATCCACCATCGTTACTCGTGAGCGAAATTACCTCTTGAATGTCAGACATCCAAGGTTTTTACAGTGTATCAGTAGCATTACGGAACACGATTTCACTTTGGATAGCCGATTACTTTAGTTTCGTTTGCTCCCTCTTTTTTCACTACTTGCACTTTGAATCATTCATGCCAAAATAAGCATCACTCTGCGTATAAACATGGATGTAATCAATGAATTGGTTTAGAAGTAACACACTATCAACAGCTCTGTTAGCTGTATTGGCACCTTTGGGAGTTGCTCAGGCTGATCTTGGAAATGTCCCGATTGTTGGTGGTGTGTTTAACTCAGCAGAAGTGTTGAAAAATCAGATCACCAGCTCTTTGTCCTATTCGGCTCAGCTGACACGTGACGCCGCTATTTTTACAATAGGGGGGCTGACTCTTGAAGCGTACCTGTTAACTTTACCATTAGACGCTACGACCAAAGCAAAGGTGATGGCGCAGCTGGCGGATCCAACCTACTCCATCCCCCTTGGCTATTTTCTTTATCAGTTCTACGATCGTTACACCGGAATCAATGGAGAGGATGAGTTTAAAGCTTACTTAAATACGGTGTATGACCAACAAGCATTAACGGGTTTTGAGCATTCCCTTTTTCAGCTTGGTGATAAAAATAGTGCAGAGCAAACTGAACATATAAAAGACCAAGCACACCAAGAGGGGTTAAAGATTGATGGTCATTTCATTGCGGCAATGGTGACCGTTTATGATGCGTTAGTTCAGGTAGGTGAATGGCAAGAGATGGACAGTTTGCCGAGCGAGTACACCTACCTTACCAATAGCTCAGAAGACTTAGCGTTGGTTGCGAAAATTCAGCCGATAATTATTGATATGCTGAGTCAATCTGTTTCAAGTATGGAAGCGGGGGAGATGAAAGGGGCTATCTTGGCCATTGTCGAAGACGATCAGCCTGAAAATCGGCACAAACCGAACAATAAAGCGCAGGCATTGAGTATTACCTTGATTGATTTTGTACGCTTGAACGTATTAAAAGCGTATCGACAATTTGTCTATCAAGATGAGCGGCAAGTGATACTTGATGATTGGCTTCAACAAGCATTTGATGATAATCCTAATTCTGCCATTGAGTTTTTACAATCTCAGCAAAGCAGACATTTAGCGGTACAGATCACCGTAGACGGATTGCAACAAGGGCTGCTTGAGGGCTTGGTGGATCCAGATAAACCGTTTATTCCGTCTGTATATCAAGACCACTTAGACCATCAGAATAACTCAACCTCGGCATCAACCACTCGGCCTGAGCATATTCAGAGTGTGAAATTCTTGCAGACACTCGCAGAGCAGAGCTACAAAGACCCTCACTATCTGCCATTTTTTAAACGCTTATATCGCGATAGTTACGACTCTATTGCGCGGGTTGGGGTGTCGTCAACGCCTACCATCAGCGTGCGTAATCTACCGATCATCAAGACTGGCGCGAAAGTATCGGGTGAAAACGGCACTGGAATTCCTAACTTTCATTTTGTGGATAGACAAGAAGACAGAGCGTATTACTTTTTTGGTAATGATGCACTGCAGTTAGATCGCTTGATGCAGGCCAATAACGTCAAAACCATGTTTGATCGCTTAGTGCATTTAAAAACACTGAACTGCAACGCTCAATATGACTGGAATGCCCACACCAGCTACGACAGCTTAGTTAACCTTGGTGCTGGAGAGGCTCAGCGCGATTTTGGTGAGAAGCGATGTGTGCGAGAGCTGAGTGATAGAGCTAAGGTCGAAGTTGAATTGACCGCGATGCGCAGTGCCTTAATCACTGATATCAACAGCTATCAGGAGCTTCCGTTTTGGGATTTTTATACAAAACTGACCAAAAAGTGGAAAATTGAGCAGGATATTACCGATTTTACCCAACTTGATAGTCAAGGAATGCCAGATTACACCTTAATTTATAACCCATGGCCTGATCACTTTGCGCATTTTGTGGGCCCTTTTAGTGACGAGATCATTATGCCCACTGGTGAGCTGAATCGCCTCGATTACTGGATTGGACAAGTTGAAGCGCAGTACAAAAATGCGGGCGTCTATAATCGCACCTTATGGGGAATGGCGGGTGATCACGGACTTGCACCTGTATATGAGACCCTAAATCCAGAGAAAACGATCTTTGAGCCACTGAAAAAACGTTTGGGTTACCCTCTTGAGATTAAAAAAATATCATCAGATGAAGGTGAAGGGCCGAAGATGACCAATGCACTTAACTATCCAAGCAATAAAGGGATAGATGTGGTGGTCGCTTCAACGGCGGGAGGGAACTTTATGATGGATCTCTTTAATTCAGCACAAGGCTGGGCGTCTCAGCCGATCTATCAAGAGTTGACTCAGTGGACACCGGTTAACGCGCCAAGTGGCAGCTCGTTGGACATTGTCGCTGAATCTCTGCATTACCTTGGTGATACGCTTGATTACATGGTGGTTCGAGAGCAGCCGTGTTCAGATCAGAGCTGTAAGGCACGATTAATTGCTAACAGAGATGGAAGCCGTATTGATGAGTGGGTTGAAAAGCAGGGCGATAAATATTACTACACGGCAAAAAGTGGTAAAACGTCACTGCTCAATGTGACGGATTTGAACCGCTACCTTACTTCGCCAAAAGCGAATGAACTTGCACTCTTTAAGCAGTTATCGAGACAGTGCTTAACCGATGCTAAACCTGATGATGTCAACACTTGGTGCAGTGCGGAGCAGTGGCGTGAATTAACGCGTTTTACTGCTCGTCCTGATTCAGTGGTGCAACTGGCTGAGCTCTATACAGAGTCGAGAGCAGGGACCATTAATCTGTTTCCTCGTGATGGCATTGGTTTTAATACCAAAGTTCCCGGCCGACATGCAGGAGAGAGTTACTTTGAAAAAGACGCGTTTATCGGTTTTTGGGGAGTACCCATCAATAATCAGGAAGTGGCACTGACGAGTGAAGCGAATGGCTCATTGGCTCCCACACTGTTTGAATACCTGACCGGTGAGCAGGTTATTGCTGGAGAAAATGGCTGGGGTTACCCCTCTTTATTACAAAAGTTGGGTGTCGCAAAATAGCAGACAAAAAAGAGTGAGAGTTACTTTCAAGAGTGAGCACAAACTCGCGTAAATAGTAATCACGGCCATAAATGGGACGGCAAATTGTATGTTGCCATCACCTCTTTTTAGTCGTGGTTATCTATCGGTTTAAAAACGCAATAACTGATCATATTAGCATCGATTTCAAATCATATTACACGTTCGTGTTGGTAGTCTTTGCCACTCTCTAGTAAGTTTCTATTACCCCACATTGTTACTCCTATTTCAGAAGGTTTGTTTCGTAGATGAAGAAATTACATACACATTCAATGGAGTTGAAAGAAAACAAGCAAGGAAAACTAGTTAAACACTCTCCCGATCGTTCAGATCTGACTCGGCATGCGTATCACGAGTGTTTACCTCTCCGAGATATTGGTGTCCACTTTTATCTGCCTGAAAAACGGTGTTAAATGCGCTGAAGTAGTGGTGAAGGTTCTCGGCTTGTTCTGGCATCTTCATTAATGATAACAGCTCAATGCCTACCTCACAGGTGCAATAATTCCCCGCTTGCTGATTACGGCGCAATTGATACTCAGAGAGATGCTTTAGGTCTAAAGATAAACAAGGCAGATCTTGTAGCCATGGACTTTTACGCAGCATTTTTTTAGCTTCTTGCCAGGTCGAATCCAGAATGATAAATAACTGCTGTTGCGGCTGAATAATTTCTTGTTCAACCCGTTGTTGGAATTCGGCACTGCTGGTGGCATCTGGGTGCGGAAAGAGTAACCAAGTCCGTGTGTTGGGATTTTGCGAAGCCGTGATTAGCGCCTCAACAGGTTCTACCCGACTCCAAGTATACGTTTGGCAATTGGAGAGGCTGTTTTGCAGCAATCTACCCGTATTACTCTCTTTATTGAGCTCTTTGGGGTGGCTGAGGATCGCCAGCTGAAACGCATTGTGAATATCAGGCTGTAAGTGGCAGATACAATTATGGATAAACCCACATTGTAAACAAGCTTCAGTCTGTGCTGGATTATCATTTTTCATGGTTAATTATTTTTAAACAGAGTGATGCCATTGGGACCAAGTCCATATAACTGACCGTTCACTTTTTCGTTTTCGGCTGAAATTGACGCGCCATTTCGAGTAAATACGCGTTCAGAAATCATATATAAACGCTGATGCCGACTCATTAGAACATGAATTTGATCTGAGTTTATCTGTTGCCACACACCGGTCTCTTTTGTATCCGAGTCCTCTTTTTTTGAGTGATAGAGAGTGGTTGCTGTGTGGTCGTTATGTAGAGTTAACGTTATCGCTAAACCCTGAGGTGTCACTGCTTGATATTCTCCGCTCCACAACTGAGTGGTATCTCGATTAGAGATAGCTCCGCACCCGGATAGTGTTTTACTTTTGGTTGTAATCTGGCTGCTCCAACCGTAGAGCGCGTTACTCATGGTATCAGTGCAGTACTCTTTTTGCATAGAGAGTGAGAACGAGTCGCTGTAGTATTCTCGGCTACGATGTTTTAGCTGTTGCTTTGAGATGGATTCGGTCTCTGTTTTTTTCGCAGGTTGGCCATAGCTCAGCTGTTGGTTTTTTATTTTTACCGCCCAAAAGGGTTCATTTCCAAAAGCTTTGGTTGGTGAGTATGCTGTGGTGCAAGCTTGATTATTATCGGTGGTAATCTGATTAATATGCGTCACAGTGAAGCGGGCAGGAAAATCAGAGGAGAAGCCTCCTTTGTGCGGCTCTTTAAAGTAGCCAGTCACTTCGGCATAGAGAGGTAAGTTCACATTTTTTATTAATGGAGCAATATGCTGCCATTGAGTCTCGGTGACTTCTAACCAGTACTGTACTGAGCTTGAGCAGGGCTGAATGGTTTGGATTTCAGAGCTAAGGTTGATCATTCCACTTAGCATTAAGGTTTGAGGAGTGACACTTTTACCCTCTTCCAATTCTACATTTAGCACAGCTTGTGGCTCATCGGTCTTGCTAGGGGGGGTACTGCAAGCCAGTAGTGAAACCATACAAAACAAAATAGTAATAATTTTAAGAGGAGATAATTTAATAAGTGTCACTCAATTTCCTTTATTTAATCGGATTGTTTTTTTAGTAATAATTCATTGAGATAGTGCGCAACGGCTTCATCGGCGTTGGCTCCAATCACTTCGTTATCCGGCAATGCTGCTTTCACTTTTTCGTGAGACGTAGCCATAACAAGGCCTTTACCCGCCATTGATAACATCTCAGCATCATTCATACCATCACCAAACGCGATGCAGTTCTCTAAATTGTGGCCTAAAATCTTGGCGACGGCTTTTAATGCCTCACCTTTATTGACGTCTTTGGCCATCACCTCTAAGCACCAAGGAGTAGAAAATGAGACATTTACTCGGCCATTAAATTCAGTATTAAATCGTGTTTCTAACCCTGTTAGATAGTCATGATCTTGATTGGTAAAAAATATTTTTGCAACCCCAGAGGTGGGTGGGTTTTCTGTATCAAACACTTGATAGGTGAAACCGGTGGCATGAAATTCTTTTAATTCTTTATCTTCTTGATTAATAAACCAATCATCATCCGCGTAAATGTGTATCGAGAGAGCCGGATCATTTTTGGTCATGTTGATAATATGAGTCACAAGCTCAGCTTCAAGGTTTTGACTGAAGATGAGGTTGTTTTTTTCATCATGTACCCGAGCGCCATTCGATGTGATCATATAGGCTGGTATTCCGACGTGTTCACGGATACCGGATACATCGACATGGTGGCGTCCCGTTGCAAAGATGAACTTTATTCCACTGTTATGTAGAGCGTGTAATGTCTTTTTGGTGAACGGTGCAATTTGATGATTTGGCATCAGTAGAGTGCCATCGAGATCGGAAGCGACAATTTTAATCATAAATCCTCTAGGGGAGAGCTGAATATAGAAAAGCGAAGATGTCTCTATGTTAAATCACTTCTTTAAAACAAAAGAGGGTAAACGTTATCTTCCCCTTTTATTTGACTCTACAAATAAATTATAGAACTGTTCTACCTGTTGAAGGGTTTGATTTCTTAGGGCATCTTTCTCCATGAATAACTCATGTTTTGCGCCGGGAATTTGATGCTTTATGCAGTTAAGGTTAGCTTGCTGCATCTTAATTTGAAAGCGGTCTTGAGCGTTGTTATCAACAATAATGTCGCTCTCGCCCTGTAACAGTAATACAGGAATATCGACTTTATCAGCCTGTTCAATACACATTTTTGCGGCTTGTATGCCTTGCCATACCCAGCGGCTGCTTGGACCACCGAGTTGCAACTCAGGTCTGTTTTGATAGAGGTCTCTAAACCATGCATACCGCACTTCACTTTGAGTGAGTAAGTTGTTTTTGTAGGGTTTGCTTTTATAATTACTTTCGCCTAGTGCAAGAAGATTATACGGACATAAGGCATCAATAAGTTTAGATACCGAGTAGGCAAAAGGACGAAAAAGCAGAGGAATATGAATGCCAAACATGGGTGAGCCAAGCACCATTGAGGTGAATGGATGCTTGTGTTGTTGAACATAACGGGTAGTAATTGCACCACCCATTGAGTGAGAAAGTAAAAAATTATGCTGATATTGATGATGGGGAAGCTGTGTGTCGACAAAGCTCTGTAGATCGAGAATATAGTGATTAAAGTCGGTGACATGACCCACTTGTGGATCTTTCGCTACTCTGCCAGAAACACCTTGTCCACGGTGATCATAAGAGTAAATATCGTAGCCAAGTTGATAAAAATCGTAAAATAGCTCTTGGTATTTCCAGAAACTCTCAATTCGTCCATTGATGACGGTAATGGATTTGTTGTGTTTAGGGTGGGTAAACTTGACCCACTGTAGGGTAACCCCCTCTTCACCTATGAAAGCCTCCTCTTCTCGTTGCTGCCAAAATTGGGCGATTTGGTGGTTAATCGTATGAGAAAACTCAACCTCTTGGGTAAAAGGGGGCGGATTATCGAGTGATGATTGAGTCATAAGGTTCTCTGCGATGAAAGTAACAGAACAATAGCATAACATGTGATTTTGATGTTTTTGGGTCAATGTATATCAATAGAGTGGAATATCAAATGGAAAAATTGGAAGCGATGCCCATGAGGCCTGCGAGGGGTAGCGAATCACTGAAAATGATTGTGAGCATAGTCTCGAATTCGAATATGAAATGCTATTTATAATTTCATCGTATATTACAGTGTTCTATCAATGAAATTTAGAATTGTTGTATTTTTACTATTGGGGAAATATGTATTCTTATGTTGCTCGTCAGCCAATCTTAAATCGTAAATTAAACACGGTTGGTTATGAACTGCTGTTTCGCGATGGTGAAAATAATGCGTTTCCATTTATGGATGAGAATGAAGCAACGAGCCGATTAGTATTGGAAAATTTTCTCGCCGCAGGACTGAATCCGAATTTAAAATCAGCACGCAGTTTCATTAACTTTCCACATGAGAGTCTTGTTAAACTCATTCCTCTATCTTTACCTGCCGATCAAATCGTTATAGAAGTACTTGAAACCTGTATTCCAAACCGTGAGTTACTTGCAGCGATTAAATATCTTCATCGCCTCGGATATATAATTGCGCTCGATGATTTCAACCCGAGTTCTGATTGGAACTGTTTTTTACCTTTTGTTCATGTAATTAAACTGGATATCATGCAATTAGGTATCAAAAACTCGTGTGATTATGTGAAGCAGCAGAGTGAATTAGGCACTAAATGTAAATTTTTAGCCGAAAGAGTTGAGACTTATGATGAATACCATTTAGCAAGAGATGCGGGTTTTGAGTTGTTTCAAGGCTATTTTTTCAGCAAACCAGAAGTGATTAAAAAACGGGCGATTAAAGCTGAGCAGTTATTAACTCTCGAGTTATTTCAACAGGTAAGCAAACCGGAAATTGATTTTGATAAGATTGAGAAAATTATTATTCAAGATGTCTCTCTCTCCTATCAGTTATTACGTTTTGTGAATACCTCATTGGCACAGCTAGCATCTCCGATCTCCTCTTTTAAACAAGCGTTGATCTATTTAGGAGAAGAGAGGTTAAAGATATTTGTCTCATTGATTGCCACTGCTCAAGTGAGTAATAAAAAGCCGAGGGAGCTGTATCGACTCTCTTTACGACGGGCGCGTTTTTGCGATCTAATCAGCACCCACACCTGCGATGAGGATATGCGTAAACAAGCATTTATGGCGGGTCTGTTTTCATTGCTGGACTCTTTATTTGATCACTCTATTTTGGACTTGGTGAATCTTCTGCCGGTAAATTCAGATATTCAACTGGCTCTTTTACGTCGTGAAGGAGTGTTGGGCAATATTATCTCACTGCAAGAGGCTTATGAGCATGGTGATTGGTTACAAGTTCGCGAACTGTGCCAACAGCTGTCGATTGAGGAAAGTATGGTGCAAGAGCGATTTTCTTGGGCAGAGAACTGGAGCAGCGTATATACCCTTCAGTAGATTAAATATATATGACAATTATCAGGCACCCATAGACGGGTGCTTTTATTGCTATTAATATATATGGATATCCGAATATAGGAATAAGGTCGCATGATATTGCCTCACCAATTTTTTAAAGTGTTATCCGATGAAACACGATTGCGGTGTTTACTGTTGGTTCTTCGTGAAGGAACCCTCTGCGTGTGCGAGCTAACCACTGCATTGGATGAGAGCCAACCTAAAATTTCACGTCATTTAGCTCAATTAAGAGCAACCGGTGTGTTGACTGATGAGCGTGTAGGCCAGTGGGTCTACTATCAAGTATCCAATGATCTGCCGGGGTGGTTGAGAAAGGTCATCAAAGGGTTACAGCAGTCGAACTGTTTAGCGGCTCAATATCAACAAGATACTCAAAGATTACAGCGTATGGAAAACCGTCCTTGCGCTAAAAAATAGAGATAAGGGATAAATCATGACGATAAAAGTAGGTATTAATGGATTTGGCCGAATTGGTCGTTTAGCGCTCAGAGCCTCATTTGATTGGCCTGAGATTGAGTTTGTTCACATTAATGATGTAGCAGGTGATGCGAAAACCTTAGCACACTTGTTAGAGTTTGACTCGATTCAGGGTCGTTGGTCTCGTGATATCTCAGCACAGGGCGATACCATCGTTATCGATAATCAGGTCATTCAGTGCAGTCAGCATTCAGATCTTACTGCTATTGATTGGTCGGGTTGCGACGTAGTGTTGGAAGCGACGGGCGTGCATAAGAGAAAAGCCGTTCTACAGCAATATTTGGATCAAGGGGTGAAACGAGTTGTGGTGTCGGCGCCTGTTAAAGAGCCGGGTGTTGCCAATATTGTGGTTGGGGTTAATGATGATATTTTCGAACCTAAAATGCATCAAATTGTAACCGCTGCATCATGCACTACTAACTGCTTAGCGCCTATTGTGAAAGTGATTCAAGAAAAAATTGGTATTGAGCAAGACGCTTTTACTACGATTCATGACTTGACCAATACACAAACTATTTTGGATGCACCGCATAAAGATCTGCGTCGCGCGCGCGCGTGTGGCATGAGCTTGATACCAACTACAACGGGTTCTGCTACGGCGATTGTTGAAATTTTCCCTGAACTTAAAAACAAAATTGATGGTCATGCAGTACGAGTGCCACTGGCCAATGCCTCTCTCACCGATATTATCTTTAACGTGAAGCGAGAAACCACCATCGAGGAAGTAAACCTGTTATTACAGGAAGCGGCAAAGGGAGAGTTGGCCGGGATTCTAGGATATGAAGAGCGCCCATTGGTATCGATTGATTACCGTGGAGATCAGCGTTCAACTGTTGTTGATGCGCTATCTACCATGGTGATTGGAGGGAGAATGATAAAAATTTACGCTTGGTATGATAATGAGATGGGTTATGCCACTCGTACTGCCGAATTGGTTCGCCGTGTTGGTTTAGCTTAGGAGAGAACGTATGAGTGACAATAAAAATGCAACCCACCCAATGTGGTTATTAGCTGTGCATGGGGGGCGATCGAACTTGGTGCTGACCCCTTGTCCTGGAACAAAAGAGGTGTCATTACCTGATTCTCTCGCTCAATTAAAGCAAGCAGGTGTTCAAGCCGTGGTTACGGCGATGCCTCAAAGTGAACTGGAGAACAATCAGGTTGCAGATATTGGCCTTGAGTGTGAAAAACTGGGCATTGAGTGGTATCACCAGCCGATTGTGGATGATAAGACCCCACAACAAGATTTTGCTGATAGCTGGGCACAAACGAGTATTGCACTGCATCGAATCTTAACTGAGGGGGGTAATGTCGCACTTCACTGTAAAGGAGGTTCTGGTAGAACGGGAATATTAGCGGCGCATCTACTCTCTGAGCTAAATTGGAGTGAGGATGAAATCATTACAGCAGTACAAGCATTCAGGCCTAATGCGTTTACGCTGAAAAGCCATCAGCGTTATTTAAAAAGCATTACGGATTAATTGCTATGGCACTGCTCTCCTTATTTAATCATCTTAGTTTTAGTGTTCGACAATATATGTTGGTGACCTTTAACTACTGGAATTTCACCCTAACAGATGGCGCTTTGCGAATGTTAGTGGTGCTCTATTTTCATCAGTTGGGTTATGGACCACTGGCGATCGCTTCGTTGTTTCTATTTTATGAGTTGTTTGGGGTTGTGACCAATCTCGTTGGCGGCTGGTTAGGGGCGAGGCTTGGTCTTAATCGAACCATGAATATAGGGCTAGGGCTGCAAATCTTTGCTCTGTTAATGCTGGCGATGCCCAGTAATTGGTTGACGATACCATGGGTGATGGCGGCGCAGGCTTTTTCGGGGATAGCCAAAGATCTAAACAAAATGAGTGCTAAAAGTGCCATTAAAACGTTGGTTCCAGACAGCGATCAAGGGGCTCTTTTTAAGTGGATTGCTCTACTTACCGGCTCTAAAAATGCGTTGAAAGGTGCTGGTTTCTTCTTAGGTGGCCTGTCGCTGACGCTGGTGGGTTTTCAGGCCTCAATGCTGTTAATGGCCGCTGTACTCTCTGCGGTTTTTTGCATCAGTTTAACGTGGTTAGCGGGTGATATTGGTAAAGCGAAAAACAAGCCTAAATTTAGTCAGATGTTTTCAAAAAGCCGAAGTATCAATGTTCTGTCGGCTGCGAGAATGTTCCTGTTTGGCGCCAGAGATGTGTGGTTTGTGGTGGCGCTTCCTATCTATTTAGGTTCTGTATTTGGCTGGGACCATTACTGGATAGGTGGTTTCTTGGCAATTTGGATTATCCTCTATGGATTTGTGCAAAGTATCGCACCAAGAATAACCGGTAAAGCCAAAGGGGAAGTACCTGATGGAAAAGCGGCGTTATACTGGGTTGCACTACTCAGTGCTGTTACTGGGGTTATCGCTTACCTGGTACAAATAGGTTGGCAGCCACAGTTAGTGATTGTGTTTGGTTTGTTGGTGTTTGGTGGTGTTTTTGCCATTAACTCCTCACTGCACTCCTACTTGATTGTGAGTTACGCCAAAGGGGATGGCGTCTCAATGGATGTCGGTTTCTACTATATGGCTAACGCGATGGGACGTTTAATTGGCACAGTGCTTTCCGGTTGGGTATTTCAAGTGGCAGGCCTTGCTGCTTGTTTATGGGTATCCTTTGCTTTTCTACTGATCACTACTGTTATCTCCATCGCTCTGCCCAAACGCACTTAATACCTTAACCACTTCGACTAAAGCGGGGTTAAGCGTTTTATTGGATGGATAACAGAGGCCAAGACGGCGAAACATTCGCGGTCCTTTCATAGGAACCGTAACTAAGGTGGTTGCCGCTTCTAATACCCCAGTGGGCAGAAATGAGATGCCAAGTCCTGCTTGCACTAGATGCATCACTTGAGTTTTATGTTCAGCTTTCGCGACTAAGTTCACCGCCAAACCATCGCAAGCTAGTAGGCCGATAGTCTGCTGGTGGGCCTCACATGGAGGGCACTCAATAAAGTCGTATTGATGAAGTTGATGCGGTTCTACGGCTTGTTGAGATGCGAGTGGATGATGGGGCAGCATACACAGCACGTAATCCTCATCCCAAATAGGCAGAAATATCTCATCATCCCTCTTAAACATGTCTAAGGTGATTCTTGCATCAGCAGAGGCATCGTGATCCACCAGTTCGATCAATAACTGAGGGATCTCATCGGCTAATACTTTGGATATCGACGCTATTTTTTTCTGACTTAAATCAGGGAAGGTAGCCAGCTTTATCGGCAGCTTTGTGGTCCGTTCTTTAAACAAACCGGGCAATTTGTTGACGTCGTTAAGTAAGCGAATGGCAAGCGGGTAGAGGTAGTGCGCTTCATCGGTCAGCCTTACCCCCTTTTTATGCCTTTCAAACAACTGGGTCTGCAACTCATTTTCAAGTTGTTTAATGGCGTTTGAGATAGAAGGCTGAGAGACAAAACAGCGCTCAGCTGCTTGAGTGATGTTCTTCTCTTCGTAAACGGCGACAAAGCTGCGTAATAATCGTAAATCCATTTTTTCTCACCACTTGGATAATGAATGTAATAATTTCATTATCCATAACTAAAACTTATCGTAAACAGAAGAAATGGATATTTTTCTTCTACACTTAAGCCGCGTATATTTCCTTCCATCAACTCAGAAGCGCTTACTTTTGGGTATTTATTAGATTGAATAGGTGAAGATTATGTCAAAAGCATTAGTGATAATAACGGGTGCAAGTTCTGGTATTGGTGAAGCAACAGCGCGGAAGTTATCCGCTGAAGGTCATCCGCTTCTTCTATTGGCTCGTAGACTTGACCGTCTTCAAGCGATGGATTTGCCACATTCAATGTCA
>JAESQY010000053.1 GCA_016764915.1 Aliivibrio sp.
AAATGGAAGTGGCAGTTATGGCTCGTTAACGTTAACAGCGGGTGGCGAATGGACCTATCTTCTCAACAATAATTCAGATGCCGTACAAAGTTTAGCGGAAGGAGTCACCGTCACCGATTCATTTGAAGTGAATGTGGTGGATAAATTTGGCTCAACGGTAGTTGATGGCTTAGGCTCCCCAGTGACCATGCTGATTAATGTCGATGTTACCGGAACCAATGATATCCCTGATATTCAAGGCGATCTTGTCGGCAGTATCGATAATGATGCGGCGAGTAATGAAATCAGCGGCAAACTCAATGATGGTGATGTGGATAACGGAGATAGTTTTACCTATACCGGAGACAACCAAACCAATGAATATGGAACCTTTAATCTTGATAACAGTGGCCACTGGACGTTTACATTAAATCAGTCAAATCCTGATGTCATTAATCTGTCCAAAGACGCGACCATTGAGGTTACCTTTGCGGTTGGAATTTCAGATGGACATCCAGGCGGTAGTGATACTGATAACGTGGTTATCACTATTGAAGGCTCTAACAAACCACCCGTGATCGAAGGTGATTTGGTGATGGCGCTCAAAGAAGATGGCAAAATTACAGAAGCAGTGCCTTTAGTGCTTGATGGCACGGATCCAAATGCGGGTGATACGGTGGTGTTTGAAGCGAAAACGTTAGCTGGAACCTACGGAACCTTTACCTTGCAAGCAGATGGTCAGTGGAACTACCTGTTAGACAATGACGCACCACATGTTCAAAGTTTGCGCGAAGGCAGCGTAGTCAGTGAGACCTTTATCGTCAAAGCGACTGACAATCATGGAGCGTCAACCAGCAGCAGTGTTACGGTGAACATCACGGGTACTAATGATCTTCCTGAGCTAAGTGGCCGAGATAACGGCGTGCTTACTGAGAACCCAGGACAAAGCGTTTCGGGTCTCGTCACCGCATCCGATGTTGATAAAGATGACAGTTCAGATTTTAGCATCAGCAGTGATCCGCTCACCGTTGCTAAGTATGGTACGGCCAGTATTGATGCGTCGGGAGAATGGACGTATACCATTAACAGTACACACGTTGATGTAGACGGGCTCTCTCAAGGAGAGACGCTAACGGATACGTTCGTTATTGTCGCTAAAGACAGCGCAAATGGCGAAGGTACGATGGTTATTACAGTGACGATTAATGGGACCAATGATGCACCTAATATCGATGCAGTGGTAACAGAAAAGCTAGTTGAAGATTCAATCACCTCACTGTCTGGAAACTTCTTAGATGGTGATCCAGATAAATCGGATACTCATACATGGCAAGTGACCAGTTCAGATCCGTTAGCGGATTTAACCGTTGATAATAGTGGAGCATGGAGTATTGACCTTCATACCAATGACCCGCTTATTCAGCAACTTAAAGAGGGTGAAGAGCTAACGCTGACCTACACCCTTAAAGTGACCGACCAACACGGTGTCTCCGATACCAAAGATGTCTCGTTTATTGTGGTTGGTAGCAATGATGATCCTGTGATCACTTCAGCGAGTGAGATAACTGGTGATGTGAAAGAGGATACGTTACCAAGTAGCGTTTCTGGTCAGATGGAAGCGACGGATATTGATGTTAATGATGTTCACCAATGGTCAGTTCAAGGTACGGGACAAGGTGTGTATGGTTCTATGTCTATTGATATTGACAGTGGTCTCTGGACCTACACCATCAATGATTTACTGGATGCGACCCAACAATTACCAGAAGGCTTAAGCAACGACGAAGTGTTTACCATCGATGTATTTGATGGGACAGACACCGTTAGTCAGCAAGTGACTATCACCGTGACTGGGACCAATGATATTCCTGAAATAGATCCAGTCAGTGTGATTATTGGTGAAGTGATAGAAGATGCGGCGACCACCATTGCAGAAGGTCAGTTGACGGTGACAGATACCGATGTAGGTGACAGTTATGTGTGGTCAGTTAAGGATGGTTTAGATACGGGGACTTACGGTTCTATCAGTGTTGATGGTTTTGGAAAGTGGACGTATACAATCAATAACAATTTAGCTGCGACTCAAGCATTGTCTGAGGATGAGAGAAAAGACGAAGTCTTTACTATACAAGTGTTTGATGGCACAGCAACGATCGATCAAGTTGTCACCGTCACGGTTGTGGGCACCAACGATGCGCCAGAGATCAGTGGAACCATAACTGGGGAAGCTACCGATGGCTACCAAAATGTGGTTA
Source organism: Aliivibrio sp. (assembly GCA_016764915.1). Classification (GTDB taxonomy): domain Bacteria; phylum Pseudomonadota; class Gammaproteobacteria; order Enterobacterales; family Vibrionaceae; genus Aliivibrio_A. The sequence goes on from JAESQY010000053.1 coordinate 2,235, forward strand.
CTGGTGAGTTGGTATTAAGCGACGCCGAATCTGATGCAATGAGTTGGAAATCCGTAGCGGACATGCCAGGTACATATGGAACATTAAGTTTAGGTTCTATTGATGCGTTAACCAATCGAGCAACGTGGATGTTCACCTTGACGGCGGGCAGCACGTTAGCATTGGCTGCGGGCGTTAAAGCGATCGAAACGTTTGATGTATTTATCCTTGATGGCAAAGGCGGCGAAACAAAAGAGACCATTACCGTTACTGTGGTTGGAACTGACTCAGTGTTAGGGGGAGTAGGCAACGATATTCTTACGGGGACCTTTGCCGATGAAGTGATGTGGGGCGGTCCAGTGGACTTAACAGATGCTGGTACGGCGGATACTTTCTTATGGAACTCGACGGGAGTGGGCAGTATTGGCACTCCTTCGCATGATGTAATTAAAGATTTTGATGTTAATAGTGATACAGTGGATCTGAGCGATCTGTTTGGCTTTATTGGAACTGCAGATGTCTCTGTATTAACCAATCAGCTCATTATTACTGAAACCAATGGTAATGCTGAGCTTCAGGTACTTGATGGTGCAACAGTAGTACAAACCATTACTTTAGATGGTGTTGCTTTAGATACTCTACTGACAACCCCATCAGCAGGAATGAGCAATGAAGATCGGTTAAACGACCTAATCAATAGCAACCAGTTGGATGTTGCAAGGGATCCTGTCGATAATCAGATCAACGATACCAGTGGTGCAGATACACTGATAGCAACGGGAGATAATGATATTTTCCTATTTTCTGCAGCAAATTCAGGTCAAGGTAATGCGCCTGTCATAGACACCGTGCAGAATTTTGATTTAAGTGCAGATAAGTTAGATATTTCTGAAATATTACCGGGAATATTTACCGAAGCGGACAGTGGTGACATTTTTGCGGACTATTTGAATATTTCAGTAGATGCTAATAACACCACGATCAGCGTGAAAAGTGACCTTTTGGATATTAACAGCAATCAGGCTGATATCGTGCTAGAAGGGGTGGGTTTTGCTGATTTAGGGTTTGCTGATGGTGCAGTGAGCAGTGAGCAGTTGGTCGCCAAATTGTATGACGATCTGCACGTTCTTAAAATCGATTAATAGATAACAATACGTTAGGGATGGGTATGTTAGAGAACAGAACGTTTATGATGAGGGCACTGGATCTTTCAAGATTGGCTATTCCTGAGTGCAGCCCCAATCCACCCGTTGGTTGTGTGTTGGTTAAGGGTGGCGAGATAATCTCAGAAGGGTTTACTCAATTTTTAGGTGGCGAGCATGCTGAAGCGTATGCTTGTTCTCACTACTCAGGAAGCCTGAAAGAGGCCACTGCTTATGTCACATTAGAGCCATGCTCCTTTGTTGGAAGAACGCCATCGTGCGCGGCATCTCTGGCAGAACACGGCATTAAAAAAGTGGTAATAGCCATCCTAGACCCGGATGAGCGCAATAACGGCAAAGGGGTCGATATTTTAAGACAAGCAGGGGTAGAGGTTGAGTTAGGCTTGTGCGCTGAAGAAGTTCGACGCTTTATCTCTCCTTATTTGGCAGTAGCGCAACCCGTCGAATAAACATGGTATGACAAGGATGTAAGTTACAATAAAACTCGTGTGTGCTAAAGCGTTTAGTGACTGTTTAACGTGCTTCTAAACGCTTACCCACTGTTTAAATCTCAATTAGCAATTTTACCTACTTGAGCTGATAGTTATTATAACCTAACTGCTCTGAGATGTTCTTTCCCGCTTTATGTAGTAATCCCACATAATATGACATCCGTTTTTCATCAAAACGGATAGTTGGAAACGAAATGGAAAGCCCCGCAATTACACAGCCAAAACGGTCATAAATAGGTGCAGCAATGCAACGAAGGCCGGGTTCTTGCTCTTCATTGTCTTCCGCAAAGTGTTGCTCGCGTACAAGGGTCAGTTCAGCCAGAAGCTGCTCTTCATTTTCAAGGGTCTTGTCTGTATGTTTGATAAACTTAACATCAGATAAAATTTGGTGAATAAAGTCATTTTCTCGCTGAGCCAGCAATACTTTGCCTATCGCGGTGCTGTATAGCGGATTACGGCGTCCAATACGCGATTGCATGCGCAGATTATAATTCGAATCAATCTTATGAATGTAGATTATTGCGTTTTCATCTAATGCGCCAAGGTGTAGCGCCTCATTAGTTTGTTCAGAAATATAACGCATTTCCTTATCAGCCAAGGTAATTAAGTCTACGTATTCAAGTGATTTTGCACCAAGTTCGAACAGCTTTAATGTAAGTGAGTACTTATCTGCCTCCTCTTCTTGAGTGATATACCCTAAGGTTTTCATTGTTTGTAAGAATCGATATGTCGTTGCTTTAGACATCATTAAGCGCTGAGAAAGCTCTGAAACACCAATTTCTTTTTGTTCCCCTAATGCCTGAAGAATACTGAATACTTTTAATACTGACGAAACTGACTCAGGTTGAGTTGTCTTTTCCATTATCCTACCTTGTTTGTTTCTTTCTTATTAACTGCATTATACCTTGGGTGACTTGCACATCCAATATGTTAAAAAACCTTTTTTAAGATCTTGAATTACACCCAATGAAATCTCTAATAAAGGCAGTAAAAGTTTTTTGAAACATCATTTTAAAAATATATGTACAACGGTTCTTGTTGTTGGTATATTTCGTTTATACAGTGAGGATGCTTATGAAAGTAATCACTAAATAAAAACGTTTAAGGAGAAATATATGATTCTTGATTCATTTAGCCTACAAGGCAAAGTAGCAGTAGTTACAGGATGTGATACCGGATTAGGTCAAGGTATGGCTTTAGGTTTAGCAAGTGCCGGTTGTGATATCGTTGGTGTGAACATTACAGAGCCAACAGAAACGAAGCTAAAGATAGAAAAAGCAGGTAAAAAGTTTATTGATATCCGTGCCAACCTAATGAAACTAGATGATATTCCTTCAATCGTGGATCGTGCGGTGTCTGAACTTGGCCGCATTGATATCTTAGTGAACAATGCGGGTATTATTCGCCGTAACGATGCGATAGATTTTTCAGAGCAAGATTGGGATGACGTAATGGACATCAATGTGAAATCGGTGTTCTTTTTGTCTCAAGCCGTTGCTAAGCAATTTATTAAGCAAGGTGAGGGCGGGAAAATTATCAATATCGCATCTATGCTTTCTTTCCAAGGTGGAATTCGCGTCCCTTCTTACACGGCATCTAAGAGTGCAGTTATGGGGGTAACTCGTCTGATGGCAAATGAGTGGGCGAAACACAATATCAATGTTAACGCTATTGCTCCTGGATATATGGCGACAAACAATACTATTGCACTACGCGCGGATGAAAGTCGTAATAAAGAGATTATTGACCGTATTCCTGCCGCGCGCTGGGGTGAGCCAGAAGATTTAGCGGGTCCATGTGTCTTCTTAGCGTCAAGTGCTGCGAACTACATCAATGGTTACACTATTGCCGTTGATGGTGGTTGGTTATCACGTTAATTTTCACTCTCAATAGATCAAGACCATTATTTCTTTGATTGCTACTTTATTCATTTATATTGAGCTAATTAAAGCTAGCCAAGTGGTTAGCTTTTTTATTTAAAGTGAGCATTTAAAAGTAATACTTCGTTGCATGAAAACAAAATATCGGTTCAATTTGTTTTATGAACTTTGTTTTTATGAAATGGCTCTATTGGCCAATTAAAAGGGAATGTTTCATGAACGTAATTAATCGTGTTGCCATTATTGGTGAATGCATGGTGGAGTTGAAAAAGAATAAGAACTCGTTAGTACAGAGTTTTGGTGGGGACACATTAAATACAGCCGTGTATTTATCTCGCTTGACCCAGCAACAAGGCATCACTACATCTTATGTGACAGGGTTAGGTACAGACCCATTTAGTCGTGAAATGCTGGCTTCGTGGCAAGATGAATCAATCAATACAGAGATGGTTTATATATCACAAGATAAATTGCCAGGTATGTATGCGATTGAAACGACGGTAGATGGCGAGCGTAGTTTTTTTTATTGGAGAAATGATTCTGCAGCAAAATATTGGCTATGTGACAGAGAAATGCCTGCACTCGTGAATAAACTGTGTGAGCATCAAATGGTGTATTTAAGTGGGATCAGTTTGGCTATTTTGTCTGATGATTGCCGCCAAAAATTAATTGAACTACTCACCCTCTGCCGTGAAAAAGGGGTGAAAATTGTATTTGATAATAACTACCGACCCGCTCTATGGAAAGATAATGGTGTCGCGCAAAAAATATACAAACAAATACTATCAATCACGGACATAGCCTTTTTAACGTTTGATGATGAACAGTTATTGTATGGCGATGCAACAGAGCAACAAACAATCAACCGGACCAAAGCGCTTGGTGTCAATGAGATTGTGATTAAGCGAGGTGAGGAAGAATGTTTTGTCATTATTGGTGAGCAATGTGAAGCAATTGCTTCCGCTACAGTACACAATATTATTGACACAACCGCTGCTGGAGATTCATTTAGTGCTGGTTATTTAGCTAAGCGCATTACGGGTGGAACAATAGAGCAATCCGCACTTGCAGGCCACACTTTAGCGGGAACGGTCATTCAACATAACGGCGCGATCATTTCTCGCGGTGTCATGCCAACTATTTAAAGGGTACCTATATGAAAACATTAAACCAAAGATTGTCTGAGATTCAAGTCATCCCAGTTATTGCAATCAAAGATGCGTCAAAGGCAGTAAAACTGGCACAAGTTCTAATTGAAAATGGTCTTCCATGTGCTGAAATTACTTTTCGTACAGAACATGCGGTACAAGCCATTAAAAATATGCGCGAAGCATATCCTGAAATGCTAATTGGTGCAGGAACAGTATTAAATAGTGAGCAAGTTGACCAATCCATTGATGCCGGCGTAGATTTCGTTGTGAGCCCTGGTTTCAATCCAGAAACAGTAAAATATTGCCAGCAGCGTGGAGTTGCAATTATTCCTGGAGTAAATAACCCAAGTCTTGTAGAGCAAGCAATGTCGATGGGTTTAACAACCCTAAAATTTTTCCCGGCAGAGCCTTCTGGGGGCACCGCGATGCTAAAAGCACTTTCTGCTGTTTACCCAGTGAAATTTATGCCAACAGGTGGTGTTAATCGAGCTAACGTAAACGACTATTTGTCGATCCCTTCTGTCTTAGCATGTGGCGGAACGTGGATGGTTCCAAACGATCTTATTGAAGAAGAAAAATGGGATGAACTGGCTCTACTGGTTGCTGAAGTTGCCAATATTATTCAGTAAATCCCCTTTAAGTGAAAAGACGTAATTGTGGTGTTTTATCCAAATCAGATTTGTGCAATTACCGAAGCTTCATCTATTCGAAAAACCAACTAAAAATACCTATCATTTCTGAGAGGTATTTTTTAAGCATATTACAAAGCAACATAAGCTCACTTGATATAAATGTAGAGTGAATAACTTAGGTTATTGGGTTTTGCTTTAATTTTGCCACCGCTTTTAGAAGCTCAATCCGTGCATGTTCAAGATCTTCGATGTGATGATGTACCGTTGCCGAATTCAATGTCATATATGGAATAGTCAACACCGCCATTACATCGCCTTGTACTCCCAGTATAGGAACACTGATATTGGTCACTCCAGATATTTGAGGGCTTAACCCAGAAAAATAGCCATTTCTAACGGCTTCTTCTCTGTGTTCTAAGGTGTTTTTAATTTCATCTTTTGTAGCATCACATTTTCTAAGAATTGCTTGTCTTTTTAGCTCACTACTAAAGCTGAGTAGCACAACACCTGATCCCGACGCGCATATATCCAAAGAAGCACCGAGTCGAAGACCAAATCCCATTTTATATGGGCTCTCTGAACGGGCAATTACGATGAGCTCACCATTTTCATAACGACTTAAGTGGCATGACTGATTTAATTTAAGACTCAGTTCTTCCATTAGAGGTTGAGCACGCTTGAGCAACTGTGCGATTGGAGGGTGTTGGTTCGACAAGGCAAACATTTTCAATGTTAATGAATATAATGAGCTTTCAGCATCGAATTCAAGATACTGCTTATCGACCAAAACTGACAGCATGCGAAAGATTTCATTGATACTTCGATCTAACTTTTCTGCTATTTGTTTTTTAGATTGAGGTTCTTCTTCCACGGCTAAAAGCTCAAGGATTTCAAGCCCTTTTTCAAGTGCGGGGGCCCGGCATTCGGTTTTTTTTTCGTTTGTCATTCTTATAAGTACTTATTGAGTTACTACGAAGGAAGTTACTATTATTTATTGAATACCCAGCTCTTTTAAAAAGAGAAAGCTCCGTGTTGGTGAAGCTTTCCCTCCATTGCTATTTAATTAATCCCATCATTTCAGGAATCGTCATTGATATTGCAGGTATAAATGTAACCAACATTAACACGACAAAAATAACAAGGAAAAATGGAAGCAGGGTTTTAATCACGGCATCGATACTAATACCACTTACTTTACATCCAGTAAATAATATCGGACCGACAGGCGGTGTTATGGTACCCAATGATAAGTTAAATACCAATAAAATACCAAACTGAACCGGATCCATGCCTAAATTCATGCATATTGGAAGAAATATGGGGGTGAATATCAACACGGCTGGTGTTGGGTCCATAAATGTACCAATAAATAGCAGTATAACATTGATAATTAACAATATGATGATTGGATTACTAGTCATCGATAATAAAAAGTCAGCAATCATGCCTGGGATTTGGGTGAATGCCATCACCCATGACATAATGGATGAAGTTGCCAGCATAAATATCACAATGGCGGACATTTTTGCTGTGTTCAAGAAGATTTCAGGAATTCTTCTGATATCTAAAGCGCGATATCCTAAGCTCAATATCAAGGCATATACAACTGCAATAGCAGATGCTTCAGTTGCAGTAAATACTCCGCCTAGAATGCCGCCAATAACGATGACAATCAGAGAAAGACTCGGGATTGCGTCTATTGTTACTTTTACGCATTCAGTCAGTGACATAGCGTGATTAGCAGTATAGCCTCGGCGCTTCGCCATGATACCCGCCACAATCATCACACCTAACCCCCATAATAGACCAGGAATATACCCCCCCATAAACAGTGCCGTGACCGAGACACTTCCCGCAACAGTGGCATAGACTATTAGTGTATTACTGGGTGGAATAAGCATACCTGTTGGGGCTGAGGCGATATTTACCGCAGTACTAAAAGCGAGGTCATATCCCTCTTTTTTCTGAATAGGAGACATAATACCGCCAACAGCTGCTGCTGACGCGACTCCTGAACCGCTGATA
>JAESQY010000054.1 GCA_016764915.1 Aliivibrio sp.
ATCGCTTTGAAATGGCAGGGATTGAAGTGAAAGGCTTTATTCTGAATGCGGTTGAGAAGAAGGCGAGTGCGTCTTATGGATATGGTTATTATAACTATAGCTATGAGAGTGATAAGGCGTAACCTATTGGGGCCTGTTGCTAAAAAACCGTAATCGCTGGCTAGACAAGAGATTGCCCGGCATGGAATGTCTAAAAATAGATAAAATATATCTCAGCGTCAAATCAGATGCTGAGATATAAAATGAATAAAATCAGTAAGTCTTCATTTATATGCTCACTCTCGTGAGTTAATTTTAGAATTTAATACAAGAGAAAAGTATGAAAATCCTCGTTACTGGTGGTGCTGGTTTTATCGGTTCAGCTGTTATTCGTCATGTTATCAACAACACAAATGACAGTATCATCAATGTAGATAAATTAACCTATGCTGGCAACTTAGAGTCATTAGTTGATATTGAAAACAATGACCGCTATGTGTTTGAACAAGTCGATATTTGCAGTCGTGAAGAGCTAGACAGAGTGTTTTCGGAATATCAGCCTGATGTCGTAATGCACTTGGCAGCAGTGTCGCATGTAGACCGTTCAATTGATGGTCCTGCAGCATTTATTGAAACCAACATTGTTGGTACGTATACCTTACTTGAAGCGACCCGTTCTTACTGGAATAAGCTTGAAAAAATTCGTAAGGATGAATTTCGCTTCCACCATATCTCTACTGATGAAGTATACGGTGATTTAGAAGGAACGGATGACTTATTTACAGAAACAACCTCCTATGAACCAAGTAGTCCTTATTCAGCATCAAAAGCATCAAGTGACCATTTAGTTAGGGCATGGCAACGAACATATGGCTTACCAACCTTGGTAACTAATTGCTCTAATAACTATGGTCCTTATCATTTCCCTGAAAAATTGATCCCGTTAGTTATTTTGAATGCAGTAGAGGGTAAACCTTTGCCTGTTTATGGTAATGGCATGCAAATTCGTGATTGGCTGTTTGTTGAGGATCATGCTCGTGCTTTATATAAAGTAGTGACAGAAGGTGAGGTAGGAGAAACCTACAATATTGGTGGTCATAACGAGAAAGCAAACATCGATGTTGTGAAAACTATTTGTACTTTACTTGAAGAGTTAGTGCCAAATAAACCAAACGGTGTCACTAACTATCAAGATTTAATTACTTACGTAACAGACCGACCTGGACATGATGTTCGGTACGCCATTGACGCCTCAAAGATTGAGCGCAAACTTGGTTGGACACCTGAGGAAACTTTCGAATCAGGTATTCGAAGTACAGTTGAATGGTATTTGAATAATAAAACATGGTGGTCTCGTGTATTAGATGGTTCATATAGTCTTGAACGTCTAGGCGCATCAGAAAATAGTGAGGAAAAATAAGATGAAAGGTATTATTTTAGCGGGTGGTTCAGGAACTCGTCTTTATCCCATTACTATGGGGATTTCAAAACAATTACTCCCTGTTTATGACAAACCGATGATTTATTATCCGTTATCTGTACTTATGCTTGCTGGTATTAAGGATGTGTTAATTATAACAACATTGGAAGATAATGATGGATTTAAACGTTTGTTAGCTGATGGTAGCCAATTCGGTATTAACATTGAATATGCCATTCAAGACAGTCCAGATGGGTTAGCTCAAGCATTTATTATCGGGGAAGATTTTATTGGTGATGACAATGTCTGTCTTGTTTTAGGTGATAATATTTTTTGGGGGCAAGGTTTTTCACCAATGCTCACTGATGCCGCATCGAAAACAACAGGGGCAACAGTGTTTGGGTATAAAGTCCATGATCCGGAACGCTTTGGTATTGTTGAATTTGATGAAAATAACATAGCAATTTCAATCGAAGAAAAACCCAAACATCCAAAATCTAACTTTGCAGTTACAGGATTGTATTTTTATGATAATGATGTGATTGAAATCGCAAAGCAAGTAAAACCATCGGAACGTGGGGAACTTGAGATCACGTCAATTAACCAAGCCTATTTAGAACGTGGTGATTTGAATGTTGAGTTGTTAGGGCGCGGTTTTGCTTGGTTAGATACAGGTACACATGAAAGCTTACTTGAAGCAGGGCAATTTGTCTCGACGATTGAGCACCGACAAGGTTTTAAAGTTGCTTGCTTAGAAGAGATTGCACTTCATAATGGTTGGTTGAGTACAGATGAAGTGACAGAATTAGCAAAACCTATGTTAAAAAATAGCTATGGGCAATATTTAATCGAATTATGTAGAGATGAAAATGGCATTAATAAACTGGATTGATTTTAAGGTACTTGGAGATGAAAGAGGCTCTTTAGTTGCATTGGAAGGAAATCGTAATATACCGTTCGATATAAAACGTGTTTATTATATTTTTGGTACAGATGAAAATACGCCTCGAGGGTTTCATGCTCATAAAGAACTCCGTCAAGTTGCTGTTTGTGTGAAAGGCAGCTGTCAGATAGTGATAGATGATGGAAAAGAAAAAGAGTGGGTTACTCTGGGTACGCCTTCGGCAGGTATTTTTATAGATACAATGCAGTGGCATGAGATGCATAACTTTTCAGAAGACTGTGTATTGATGGTTTTGGCAAACGATTATTATGACGAATCCGATTATATCCGTGATTATAACGAATTTAAAAAAATGGTAAGTGAAAGATAATGAGAAAATTAATTTTAGAAAAGTTTAACGAAGCGTTAGAGCAAACAGATAAAACTGAACAATATGAAAATATTGATGATAATGCCATTTTACTCGAAACCGGACTAGATTCCCTTGGTTTTGCTATTCTTGTTGCATTATTAGAAGAAGAATTGGATTTAGACCCTTTTCAATTAATGGATGAACCTGTATATCCTAGTACATTTGGTGAGTTTGTTAATATCTACGAGCGATTTAATGATTAATTTATTTACTGATACTTTTAATGCTATTCCGAGTGAGAGAGTTTACATACAGAATCGACATCAAGTTATTACTTATGGTGAAATTCAAAGTTCAATAGCTAAATTTAAAGATCAGAATCCAGAGTTGATTGGAAAGAACTGTGCTTTAGTGTCAAATTCAAGATTTTATTTAGCTAAATCACTTCCTCTTGTTGCTTCTGTTACGCATAAAATATTCCTTCAGCCTCAATGTTTAAAAGATGACGTTATTGAAGAATTTTATTTAAAGGCTGATATTGAGTATGTAATCAAAATATCACATACAGATATAGAGATCGTTAAAGTTTCAGATGTTGTTATCTTGAATAAATCTGAGCAGGAATGGTTGTTATCAACCTCTGGTACAACCGGAACGCCAAAATTGGTGAGTTACTATATTACTTCTTTAATGAAAACAACTAAAAAAGATGTAGTTAAAGGTGCAGGTTTTCATTGGGGGTTATGCTACGACTTAAATCGTTTTGCTGGAATGCAAGTTTATCTTCAAGCTATTGCTTCTGGGTCTTCTTTAACTATTTCAGAGAGTGACGAAGATTTAAATTCCATTGTAGCGGTTTTTACAGATAAAGAGGTTAATTGTTTATCTGCCACGCCTTCTTTTTGGCGTAAAATGTTGATGACTAAAAATTCAAACTCTCTGCCTCTTAAAAGAATTACGTTAGGTGGAGAGATTGCAGACCAAACAGTATTGAATTCATTAAAAAAACATTTTGTTGATGCAAACGTTATTCATATATATGCTTCGACAGAAGCAGGTGTCGGATTTACTGTTAAAGACTATAAAGCTGGTTTTCCATATGATTATATAGGTATTTCTAAACTATCATCGATCGAATTAAAGATAGTTGATGATCTGTTATGGATTAAAAGCAACCGCGGAGCTGATACTCTGCTTAATGGTTCTTTAGATGTGGATATCGATGGATTTATAAATACTGGCGATATTGTTGAAGTGATAAATAACCGTGTGTTCTTTGTTGGTCGTGATAGTGGCACTATTAATGTCGGTGGTAATAAAGTCATACCCGAAGAAATTGAATCGGTGCTAAATAGTCATCCAGATGTTGTTCACTCGAAAGTCTTTGGTAAAAAAAATTCGGTTCTTGGAATGTTGGTTAATGCTGAAATTGTTAGTAAAAATACATTAGAACAAGATGAAAAAAAAATATTTAAAAAAGAATTAATTATCTTTTGTAAGAGCGAGTTAGTCTCTTTCAAAGTACCTGCCATGATTAAGTTTGTTGACAATATTGCTGTCAATGAGTCTGGAAAGATAGTGAGAAAATAAATGAGTAAAATTGTAATAGTTTCTGGGGCTACAAAAGGGCTAGGGTTTGCAATTAGCTCACAGTTAGTGAATGCTGGTTACCTTGTTGTTGGTATAAGTAGAACAAACTCTGAAAATTACCTCCACTTAATGTCAAATAATCCTGATTCTGTATTTTTTCATTCGTTTGACTTTTCCAATACTGAAGATATTTCAGGTTTGGTTAAAGAAATTATTAAAACGTATGGTCGACCTTACGCATTAATTAACAATGCAGCTTTGGGGCATGATGGTGTTTTGGCTACGATGCACGAGACAAGTATCTCAGAGCTAATTAAAGTAAATATTGAAGCCCCTATTTTATTAACTAAATATGTATCAAGATCAATGCTTTTAAATCGAGAGGGGCGAATTGTTAATGTAGGCTCAATTATTGGTTCAACAGGTTTTAATGGATTAAGTGTTTATGGTGCGACTAAATCCGCGTTAGGTGGGTTTACGAAGTCTTTAGCACGTGAACTGGGCCGAGCTAATATAACTGTTAATACTTTGGCTCCTGGTTATATGGAAACTAATATGACCCAAGGTTTACAAGGTGATAAGTTAGCATCGATAACTCGCCGAAGCCCTTTAGGGCGTTTAGCACATGTTAATGATGCAGCTCAGGCTACAATGTTTTTATTGTCTGAAGGCGCTAGCTCAATTACTGGTTCGACAATTACGGTTGATGCAGGGAGTACTGCTTAATTATGATTCATCCAAGTGCAATTGTATCTGATAAAGCCGAAATTCAAGAAAACGTAATTATTGGTCCGTTTTGTGTAATACATGAGAATGTAATAATCATAAAAGGCACTCAAATCGGTTCATATTGTGAGATCGGTATACCGACAAAGCTAGCAACCGAAAATACTTTAATTATTGGTGAAAATTCGATAATACGTAGCCACTCAACAGTATATATTGGTTCGAAAATCGGAAGCCACTTCCAAACTGGGCACTATGTTACGATTCGAGAGAATAGTACTATTGGTGATTATTGTCAGCTAGGTTCAAGAGGCGATATCCAAGGAGATTGCTCTATTGGAAATTATACAAAAATGCATGCGGATGTTCATATAGGCAAAGAATCCAAAGTTGGTAATTATGTTTGGATGTTTCCCGAAGTATTACTAACCAATGACCCAACCCCACCAAGTGATGCGTTAATGGGCGTTACAGCTGAAGACTTTGCAGTTTTAGCGGCTAAAGTGTTAGTTTTGCCTGGAGTGAATATTGGAAGAGATGCTGTTATTGCTGCTGGCTCTATCGTTAAAGGAAACGTTTTAGCTGGTAAAGTTGCATCAGGCAGTCCAGCCAAAATAATATGTGACGCTAAAATTTTACGCTTACACAACAACCCTAAAATAAAAGCATATCCTTGGCGTAACCGTTTTCATCGGGGGTATTCAGAGGTAGATGTACAGCGTTGGATTAGTGAAATAGAAAAGGTGAAAATAAAATGATACCATTCTTAGACTTAAAAGCAATAAATCAACAGTATCAAGTGGAACTTAAAGATGCTTGCGCTCGTGTTATCGACTCAGGCTGGTATATTATGGGTAATGAGTTAAAAGCATTCGAACAAGAATTTGCAGGCTATTGTGGGTCTAAACATTGTATTGGTGTAGCTAATGGTTTAGACGCATTAACGTTAACGTTAAGAGCATGGAAAGAGCTAGGTAAATTGCAAGATGGCGATGAAGTCATTGTTCCATCTAATACGTATATTGCATCAATACTTTCTATATCAGAGAATAACTTAACACCAGTGCTTGTTGAACCTGATGAAGCAACATTTAACTTAACAGCCGAAGGTATTAAAGCAAGTATTACAGATAAAACAAAAGTGATCTTACCTGTGCACTTATACGGTCAAATATCACCGATGAAAGAGATCATGGCTCTTGCCAAAGAACATGACTTACTTGTGCTAGAAGATTGTGCCCAATCTCATGGTGCGATGATAGATGGTAAGAAAGCGGGCTCTTGGGGTGATGCGGGTGCATTTAGTTTTTATCCCGGTAAGAATTTGGGTGCACTGGGTGATGCCGGTGCAGTTACCACTGATGACGGTGAGTTATCAGACGTCATCAGTGCATTACGTAACTATGGCTCTCACGAGAAGTACAAGAATAAGTACAAAGGCGTAAATAGCCGTCTTGATGAAATTCAAGCTGCGATGTTACGTGTTAAATTGAAACATCTAGATAGAGAAACTAAGGCTCGTCAGGATGTGGCTAATCTGTATTTAGACGCTATTGATAACCCTTTGATTGAATTACCTCATGCTGTTAATCATGAAGGGCATGTCTGGCATCTATTCGTCGTTAAAACTAAAAATCGTAAAATGTTGCAACAACACCTAAATGACAATGATATTCAGACTTTGATACATTATCCGACACCCCCACATAAGCAAGAAGC
>JAESQY010000055.1 GCA_016764915.1 Aliivibrio sp.
TCAGGAACTGCAAACCGATCGGTAGGGTTCAGCTGAACCCAGAGAAAGAAGCTGCCTAATTACTAGGCAAGTAGTGACAACTACCTTGAAAAACACCGGTACCCAAACAACAGGTTTATGAACTGTCGTTTTTTTCAATCTCAATTCAGGCGTATTCATTAATATTTGTGACACCTGAAAGCGAGATACTTATCAAAGAATGGTTTTTAGCTTTCATACTTATCAATAAAAATTAGGTAGAAATGATGTTAGAAATTAAACCAATCGAAACCTTAGAAGAAATCGGTCATTTAAAGAAAGACTATTTTGCTCAAGCCACTGCACCGCTGGATGGGATGTGGCACTTTGAATTTGACCGCAAATAAGCGGTTAACCGTTTGCTAGAATCTCGTAAAGGTTACTTGTGATTGTGGCTATCAGGTTTATATTGATAGCTAACTTCTTATCAGCAAGTGGAGCCAGTTATGATTCATTGGTTACAGCCGCCAAAGTCCACTACCGTTGCCAAATATGTTGAGTGCTACTGGATGATAGAAAAGTGCTCGGATTCAAAAGCCCATCAATACCCTAAGCTCAACCCAGACCCTTCAGCTCATTTTATTATATCGCCGCCAAGCTAAGCCAAGCTTATCATTATGATTTAAATCCCGGCATTGCTACAGGTGAAGGTAGTCACTGGCTGTATCCACATCGGCAAACCTTCGAGTTAGTTCACTCACCGCGGTTCAAACAACTGTGCCTAGATGAGAATACGTTGATCAAGATGTCCCAAAATAATCCCGAGCAGTGTTGTGAGCAATTGGATGCCTTACTTACACTCTGGCTAAAAGAGTGCAGCGAAGATCAGCACAGTAAAGTGACTCGCAAAGCATTGCAATACCTTGATACAAAATCCATTTCAAAGCTAGGTGACCAACTCTATTGCTCACAGCGCACGCTAGAGAGGAGTTTTCAGCGTGTGACTGGATTAACACTTAAGCAGTGCCAATCGATGAATCGACTAGAGACGATGTTGGAGTATCTCTATCTACGTGATTCAACTGAGCTTGATTGGGCAGAGATAGCATTTAGATTCGGTTTTAGCGACCAGCCCCATTTGATCCTGTATCTAAAGAAGGAGTTAGGCTTTACCCCAAAAACTTACGAAAAAGAGCGTGGGCTAACCATTGATGCCTATGGTGGCGTGAGCGCTAGCTCTAATTAAAAAAGCGTGTTCTTTAGTTTTTTCCTACACACACCCTTAATTATAAAATTATCAACTAAGCTCATTAATGATTAACTTAAATGAGTAAGTAATATGTCTAATGAAAATAAATGGGTGCTAGAGATGCACCAAATCGAATGCTGTAATTGCAGCCATGGTTGTGGTTGTCAATCTGCTGGATACCCTGATAGCGATACTGGTGGCTGTGAGGCATTACTTGGGTTCTATGTGAAATCTGGTTATTTAGGCGATGTAGATTTAACGGGAGTTAAAGTGGTTTTTGCCGCATCGTGGCCTAAAGCTATCCATGAAGGAGATGGCAGTGCTATTTTGTTTATTGATTCGGCCGCGTCAGAGGCGCAAGTTGGCGCGACCGCGACGATATTTTCCGGTCAAGCCGGTGGAATGCCATTTGAAGCGTTGGCGGGAACCTTTACGAGTGTAGAAGGGCCAATCATTTCTGATATTAATATGGTGACCGATGATTACAGAGCAAGCTTTTCCATTGCCGATACGGTTCATGTTCAGCATATACCATTAAAAGATCCGATGACGGGTGAGGATAAAAAAGTCAGCATTAGCTTCCCTGAAGGCGGATTTTTATGGAATGAAGGGATAATAGGAACGACAGAGGCCATGTCGTTAAATCACTCCGCATTTTCATTTGAACATGTGGGTAACTTTGCCGCAAAAGCGGAAGTGAAGTGGGGAAATTAAATAACAATGATTATACGTGTAGTACCAAGTCAAATCGTGATCTCTTTTGTGATCGGTGTTATCGCGATGAGTTGGTATTACATGTCTTCTTTAATGACGATGAATATGGAGCCAGTAACGCAATGGAATGCTTACGATTTGTTAATGCTGTTTGTCATGTGGACGGTAATGATGTTCGGAATGATGCTGCCATCGGCAGTTCCGGTGATTCTGTTAGTGAATAATATAAACGAGCAGCGACTTTCACGAGGCGCAGCTTATGTGCATAGTGGCTATTTTATTCTAGGCTACTTAATGGCGTGGACTTTTTATAGCTTATTGATAACCTTCATACAATATTGGCTTCATCATTTAGCACTGCTAACTCCCATGATGGTTAGCGCTGAGGTGTGGTTTACAAGTATTTTGTTTTTGCTAGCGGGAATCTACCAATGGTTACCGATTAAACAGCGATGTTTAAATGTCTGCCGATCGCCTCTGGGTTTTATCATGAAAGAGTGGGGAGAAGGTATTAATAACGCCATAAAACTAGGTTTTAAGCATGGACAATATTGCTTAGGCTGTTGCTGGGTTTTAATGGGCCTCTTATTCACCGCAGGAGTGATGGATCTTAAGTGGGTCCTCGTTTTAACTTTAGTGATATTGACGGAAAAGCTGTTACCTGAAGGCAAGATAACCTCTCGTGCACTGGGGGTAGGGTTTATCATCTACGCTATGTATTTACATGTTTAATTAAGGGAAAATAAGATGTTGATTATTTCCAAGTAATGGAGAATTGCATACCCATTAAATGAGTTTAAGATTGATATCTATTGAGATAAAACCTATTCAATTCGCCTCAAAACGCAATACCACTGTCAACAGAAAACTAGGTTTACTGCTGCATTATTGTGGAGCCTAATCTTAGTCAATAACCTCGAACTATCATCTACCGTTATAAAATTCCCACAAATAATTGACTTATATCAATCAAGCAACATTGTTATATGACAAATAGCCACAAAGTCTATGTGGACTATTGTTATGGCAATTATTTTCATTTATCTTACAGCAAGAAATGAAAACCATTGTCATTTACATTCGTCTATAGGCCCAATGCGTCAGCATTAAATAATACACGAAGGTTATATCGATACAGTTGGAGAAAAGAGTGTGAGCAATACAATTGTTAACCTACTTCCACAGAGAGTAGTCACTTTTCTGCTAGGAAAGAAACAAACTAAGAACGAGCATTGCGGTGTCAGAAATCTAACCAATGCTGAGATCAACAAAGAGTATGAAATTAAAAATGTGATTCAAGATGATAAAGAGATAGTCAATTTTCTCTTTACTTTAGGCTGTTTTAAAGGGGAACCGATCACTCTTATATCTGTTCTATCGGAGACTTATGTTATTAGCATAAAGGATGCCCGATATAGCATCGATTTAGATTTAGCAAAAATGGTGATATTGGTTTAATTATATGAAAAGAATGAGTTAGATAAAACTGGCTTAAATTAAAATTATCGAGGGAAAGGTTTTGAAAATTGCATTGGCAGGTAATCCCAATAGTGGAAAAACAACGCTCTTTAATGCTATCACGGGGAATGTAGAACGTGTTGGTAATTGGGGGGGTGTAACTATTAGTAAAAAAGAGGGGCTGATAAAAAGTACGATTAGTCATTCAGATAGTGAAATCATAGCGGTTGATCTACCTGGTGCTTATTCAATGTCGCCTTTTACTTCAGAAGAGACTATTACACGAAATTTTGTTAAAAATGAAAAACCGGACGTTATTCTAAACATTGTTGACTCAACAAATCTAAGCCGAAGTCTATTTTTCACGACTCAACTTTTAGAGCTCGGCATTCCTGTGATTATTGCTCTGAATAAAAGCGACTTAAATAAGAAGAAAAAAACAAAGATTGATATTCATCAGTTGAGTGAAAGTCTGGGATGTCCTGTCATTGAAACCACGGCCACGCAAAATAGTGATAATGGGCTAAGCAAACTTATTGAACAAGCGATCGAGATAAAAGATCAATCTCAGTCGGCACCATTCAACGTCCATGATGTTGAATTAAAAGATGCGGCATCAGTACAGGCATTAGATACTGAACGTTTCGAGTTTGTAAAAAATCTAGTTCAAAAGATAGAAGAAAGACAGGTAAAAAGTTCGCTACAAACTAATCAAGATAAAGTAGACAGTGTATTAGCGCACAAATGGTTCGGGTTACCAATATTTGCCATGGTCATGTGGAGTGTGTTTTCACTATCACAGACACACATAGGTCCTATTTTGGCTGATGTTCTTGTTGGTTGGATAGATGAATTTTACGCAATAGTCGCAAGTTTATTAGGTGAAGACGTTTCCCCTTTGCTTAGTGCTTTGTTATTGGATGGCATCATCGGTGGCGTAGGTGCTGTTATTGGTTTCCTTCCCTTGATTATGGTTCTATTTTTCTTGCTAGCATTGCTTGAAGATAGTGGTTACATGGCACGAGTTGCTGTCATTATGGACCGCTTCTTTAAAAAAGTAGGCCTGTCAGGAAAGTCTATTATACCAATGGTTATCGGGACGGGTTGCGCGATTCCAGGAATCATGGCGACAAGGACGATTAAAAACGAAAGACAGCGAAGAACCACTGCGATGTTGACTCCTTTTATGCCTTGTGGCGCTAAATTGCCAGTAATTGCATTATTTGCCGGTGTTTTTTTCCAAGATGCCGCATGGGTTGGAACAACCATGTACTTCGCAGGGATAGCACTTATTATCTTCGGTGCATTGCTGGTTGTTAGAATCACAGGTGAAAAAAACACGAGAGCATTTTTCATACTCGAGTTGCCTGAGTATCGTTTCCCTAGTATTAGTCTTGCCGTGATATCTACATTATCAAGAGCCAAAGCATTCATCATTAAAGCAGGGACCATCATTTTACTGTGTAATGCTGCAGTACAGATTATGCAAACATTTGACTGGCAGTTCCAAGTGGTTGCAGAGGGAGCTGAGCACACAAGTATCTTAGCGGGAATTGCATCACCATTCGCATTTGTACTCATTCCACTTGGTTTCGGTGCATGGCAATTAGCCGCAGCGGCAATCACAGGTTTTATCGCGAAAGAGAATGTTGTTGGTACCTTAGCGGTCGTTTATGGCATCACTAATTTCATCGATACTGAAGAGCTTGCATTGATATCAGGAAGTTCAGATGTAGCGAATATTATGGGTTTATCTTCAGTTGCTGCATTTTCCTACCTAATCTTTAATCTTTTCACTCCTCCATGTTTTGCGGCAATAGGTGCAATGAACGCGGAGTTAGAAGATAAAAAATGGCTATTAGGAGGCGTCGCATTCCAGTTCGGTATTGGCTATGTTGCTGCATTCATTGCTTACCAAGTAGGGACATACATTACCACTGGAGTATTAGGGCAAGGCTTTATATACGGTCTTATTGTCTCTCTAACACTGTTCGGTATTTTGATGTATCTAGTGAATAAAGGTGCGCAAAAAGAGAAGCAAAAATTAGCTTTATGCTCTTCATAAGGAACTCTCTATGGCAAATATAATTGTGGGTCTCGTTATTTTACTTATTATAGCGCTCTCCATATCTAAGATCGTTATAGAGAAGCGCAAAGGAGTAAAGTGTGTTGGTTGTGCTCAAAGCGCAAGCTGCGCTTCTAAGAAAAAAGTCAATAAATCTTAGAAAACGAGCATGATAATAAACAGAAATATCACGAAAAAAGTGGTATTTCTGTTAAACAACCCCTACTGATTCGCTTTTGTCCACCTTCAAGACAGTGGCTCTACACTTGTCGGAATTTAGGCCACTTTCACTTTAGCATTAAAATCGGTTTCGGTTTGTGCTCGCTTGTCGAGATGGCCACTTAAACGAGTAAGTGCTAACGCAATAATGACAAGGACAGCGCCAACCCAAGGTGTGTGCATTAAACCTGCTTCAGAAACAATTAAGCCACCGCCCCAAGATCCTAGCGCAATACCTACGTTGAATGCTGCGATGTTTAGGCCAGAAGCTACATCAACCGCGTCAGGAGTATGCTTCTCAGCCAGTTTCACCACGTACACTTGCAAGCCAGGAACGTTACCGAATGCAAAAGCCCCCCATACTAAAATAGTAGCAACGGCTGCGATTGGGTTTACCGCCGTGAAGTTAAAGACAACTAAGACCGTCGCAAGGCCAGAGAAGATAATTGTGAGCGCTTTAATTGGACCCATCTTATCGGCCATTTTACCACCCCAGATGTTACCAACCGCAACGGAGACCCCATACACCAACATAATTAAGCTGATTGCGCTTGAGCTAAAGCCAGATACTGACTCAAGGATCGGTGCTAAAAAGGTGAAAGCTGTGAATGTACCGCCGTAACCTAATGCTGTGATGGCATAAACCAGTAGTAAGCGAGGGTGAGTCAGAACTTTTAGCTGAGAAGAGAGCGTTGTTGGTGGTGGTTGCTTCAAGTTGTTAGGCACTAAGAATGCACTGCCGATCAAAGCGATCAAACCTAAAATCGCAACAATTAAGAAAGTGGTTTGCCAGCCAAACGATTGACCAATGTAAGTGCCAATAGGAACACCAGTGACCAAGGCGACAGTTAAACCAGTAAACATAATCGCTATTGAGCTTGCTGCTTTTTCTTTGGCAACCAATCCAGTCGCAATCGTCGAGCCAATTGAGAAGAATACTCCATGAGCAAGGCCTGTGAGGATACGAGCGACAATCAAGGTCTCGTAACCCGGAGCTTGCCATGCTAATACATTCCCAGCAACAAACAGTGCCATTACGGCAAGCAATACATCTTTGCGATTCCACTTGCCTGTAAGCGCGGTTAAAACGGGAGCGCCAATCGCAACACCCAGTGCGTAAAGGCTAACTAACAATCCGGCAGAAGGAAGTGAAACTTGTAAATCTGTAGCCATGGTTGGGATAAGCCCAACAATCACAAATTCGGTGGTCCCAATAGCAAAGGCGCTGAGCGTCAATGCAAGAAGTGCTAAAGGCATAATTTTTCTCTCTATTCGTCGAGTGAAACGCTGTAGTTCGTTTCGATGGCGACATTATGCGTAAATTAATAATTGTTAAAAACAGTGTTTTTGACAAATGGCTTTTGTTATATATGCAATAATAAATGTTACTTGTACTCGTTTAGGAAAAGAGATGCTGACACGTTCGGATGATTTGGAAATATTATTAGCGGTAGTCGACAGCGGTGGTTTCTCTGCAGCAGCAGAGTCATTGGGTATTCAAGTAGCAAGAGTCTCACGAGCCGTAAGTAAAGTTGAAAAGCAGCTTGGAGTATCCATACTAAATCGCACCACTCGTCGTGTTGAGTTGACTGATGAGGGAAGACAGTTTATTGAAATGATTCGTACAGGCTTAGCCAAAATTCAGCAAGCAGAAGAGGAGGTCATATCACGTGGTGAGCTGCCTAAAGGTCGATTACGTGTTGATGCTGCCAGTCCTTTTGTGTTTCATCAGCTCGTCCCTTTAGTGCAGACGTTTAATGAAGCTTACCCTGATATTCAGTTAGAATTGACCTCGAACGAGGGCTTTGTTGACTTGATTGAGAAGAAAACAGATCTTGCGATTCGTATCGGAAATTTAACCGACTCGACGTTACACGCTCGTCTGTTGGGTAAGAGCTTGCTCTATATTGTCGCGTCTCCAGACTATGTTTCTCGCCGAGGTGTTCCTAAAGCAGTGATGGATTTAGCGCACCATGAAATAATTGGTTTCTCCGGGGCTAAGATATTGAATCATTGGCCATTAAAGGGTTTTAGTTCACTAGATCCAACCTTAACTTCAAGCAATGGTGAAACGGTTCGTCAATTGGTATTAACGGGTAATGGCATCGCCTGTTTGTCTGGATTTATGGTTAATAAAGACATTGAATCTGGGCGGTTAATTCCACTATTTGAATCTGAAAAACTGAGCAGTACAGGGCGAGAACAAGTGAATGCAGTCTATTACAAATCCTCTTCTGTAGCCAAACGCATTTCCGCCTTTATTGACTTTATTCAGCCCAAATTGACGTTATAAAACGACTTTCAGTCGCCTTTATTTTAAAATCGTTATCTTTACGGTTTCATTATCTTCTTGGTTATTTATTTTCGGGAATAAGGCTTTTTCGCATGCACGTTGAAATTAAGCGTGGGCTTACTTTTTCTTATTTGAGACGGTTATTCAAAGGGAAGTAATCTAACTCATTCATGCCATCTTCGAGTCAGCGGGATTTATGCTGACTCATATCTGCCCCACTCTAAGTTACGAACGATTTATAGTACATCACCCAAAGTGTCAATTGACTTACCTTTTCTAATGTCAGTAACCTCTAACTAGGTGCGGAAATTTACCGTAGCACTATATATACTTCACAGATAAAAAAATGATTCCTTGTTATGTTATGAAAAACACTCGAAAGAAAACAATACTCTAACGGCGAAATAAGTGGTCTAAATGGAAATTATCATAGGTCTGGTAGTTATCTACCTTATATATAAATTGTTATCTGGTGGAAAAAAAACAGATTCGGAAGCTACCAATAACAATTCACAGTCTTCTAATATGAGTAAATCAACTCCACGCAATCAAGCTCAAAATAAAATCAGCGTTTCGGCTTCAACTCTTGAAGATAGTCATGAGGATGACTTTTCGACATTTGAGATACATACAAGCTTTGGTGATGAACCGATGCGCTCAAAAAACACCTCTGTAGGTCGATGGGTAGGCGAAGAAGAAACACTCGTCATTAATGGTCGCCAATTTACTACAGGCTTCTTTTACTGTGGTGGAGTATTAAGTGGGCTAAATGGTTATGGAATAGAACCGTCTTTGGTTGATGAAGATAGACCAGCTTCAGGGGTAAATGCTTGTGATATCGAATATCAAGACGACTCATTGGGGTATTGGCCAAGCTTTGCGACTCTATCTAAAGAGTGTCGAGGCCTGTTCTTAGATTGGCTAGCATCGGATCGTACAAATGAAGACATATCAATCGGATATGTCTTCATATATTTTTATGGCTTTGAAAGAAGAATAATCGAAGATATTGGTGAAGCCAAAGTTAGTGATGCTGAGTTTATAGCCATTTTTAATGAGATCACTAGGTTGCTTAATATTTACGGCGCGAATCGATCGCTTCGTAATTATGTATCAAACTTTCTTGAGTTGATGTGTATTCTTAGGCAAAACGTAATAGATGATGCGGGAGTAAAAGCCTCAGGAAATATTAATTCGTTAGCGTTTAAATTTAGGCTAGCGAGTAATGTGCAATCAGGTATCGCTCTACAATCAGAGCTTGCACTGGAATGGCTTAAGGATACCGGTGAGTATTCACTCAAAGCTCCCGCCCGACGCTGTGAAGAAGAATTTGCTAAGCTATTCAAGCTTAAATTTGACAAAAAATTTCCTGAAGGGCTGAGCATAAAGCCGAATAAGACAAAACTTAAATTGTCATACTACGCCGCAAGCAATACCATTTCACCCACTGATATTAGTTCCGGAGATCTGCCAGATCCCAGCATACTGAAAGGGCCAATAAAAAAGCTGATTCCAATAGCAGACGAGTGCACTGAGCAGCTGAATGCCTATAGTCGATATCTGGCTAAATCAGACACATCAAGAAAAGATATTGCTGCGTTATTATTGCTGCCAAATGAACTGGTTACAGAAGTAAACTTCCCTGTGATTGAAAGATTCAAGTCCTGGTCAACGAAAGTGGTTGTTGAAAATGATGGACTAACAAGTGTTAAAGAGTTTTGGAAGCATCTTGATATGTCTCTGCCGAAAGCAACCAACAAAAAAGAAAATGAACTGATTATTAGCTTGGCGAATAAGGTTAATGTCGGTGTTGCTCCTGACTTTAGATTCCATCAGTCTAACGTAAAGCTTGATGGTAATTTAGTATTATTTATGCCTGGGCACGGTGAGTTCTTTGAACCAAGTTGCGCGTATTATCAAGTCGCCACTGCGATACGGCTAGGTGCGATGGTTGCATCGATTGATGGCCGTGTTGATGATAGTGAAATGGAGGTATTGCAGCGTCTCATTAACCATGATGACAGCTTGTCACCAGGTGAAAGATCGTCTCTTAATGCATATTTGAAGTGGCGCTTAAATAGCCCTGTCAATATGGCCGGTTTGAAAGCTAGGGTAGCAAGCTTGAATGACGACGAAATAGAGTTCGTTAAGAAGTTCATAGTATCGATAGCGTTAGCCGACGGGACAGTGGACGCATCTGAGGTTCGACAGTTAGAAAAGCTCTATAGCGCGATGGGTTTAGATAAGTCGCAAGTCGCCAGTGATATTCATAAAATCACATCAGGTGGCGCGGATATTAAAGAGCGAAACACAGTCTCAACTTCTGCGGAGAAGAGCTCTTTTAGTATTGATAAAGCTGTGTTGGCCATATATGAAAACGACACCAATAATGCTAAAAATATGTTGGAGAGTATATTTGTCGAAGAAGATCCGGTGATTGAAATTGACGCTCAGGACAGTAGTGATGGTTTGGATGACGCTCATAAGGCCGCTTTCAACACATTGGCGACAAAAGAACAGTGGTCACGTGATGAAGTGCAGTCTTTATTTTCTAAGCACAAGTTAATGATTGATGGTGC
The DNA here is from genome assembly GCA_016764915.1 of Aliivibrio sp. Lineage (GTDB taxonomy): Bacteria > Pseudomonadota > Gammaproteobacteria > Enterobacterales > Vibrionaceae > Aliivibrio_A. Next base: position 10,536 of record JAESQY010000055.1, read on the forward strand.
GATTGAAACCATTAACGACTGGTCTTTTGACTTGGTTGACGCTCCAGTTTTAGAGCAGGATGATGATATTTTTGTTGATCTGGAAATCGTAGAAGAACTCAAGGGATAAGATCATGGTAAAAAAAATAAGAGCAAAAGAAAGAGATGCCATTATTCAATCTCTAAAGTCTGGAGTAACCCCACGAGTTGGAATTCAGCATATTCAAGTAGGCCGTGTAAATGAGCTAAAAGCCCTTATTCAAGACATTGAGCGCGTCTCGGAGGGAGGCTCTGCATTTAGGTTGATAATCGGAGAGTATGGCTCTGGAAAAACCTTTTTCTTAAGCGTTGTCAGATCGATTGCCTTAGAAAGAAAGATGGTTAGTGTGCACGCTGATCTATCACCAGATAGGCGTGTTCACGCATCATCAGGTCAAGCGAGAAACCTGTATTCTGAGTTGATGAGAAACATGTCGACTCGAAACAAACCCGACGGTAACGCGCTCACCAGTGTTGTTGAGAAATTTATTACCGAAGCCAGAAAGAGAGCAGAGCAGCAAGAAATTAGTATAAATGCTGTTATACATGAAAAGCTTGCATCGCTAACGGAGCTTGTTGGCGGGTATGATTTTGCGAAAGTGATCGAGGCATACTGGAATGGTCATGAAAATGACTGTGAGGATTTAAAAATCAATGCCATTAAGTGGCTGAGAGCAGAATATTCAACAAAGACAGAGGCGCGAAGGGAGCTGGGCGTGCGCTCTATCATATCGGATTCATCTTTCTATGATGCACTGAAACTAATGAGTATGTTTGTTCGCCAAGCGGGATACAAGGGTTTGTTGGTGAACCTCGACGAAATGGTCAACTTATACAAGTTAAATAGCACTCAAGCTCGAACCTCAAATTATGAGCAGATCTTAAGAATACTGAATGATTGTTTGCAGGGCTCTGCTGAACATATAGGATTTTTGTTGGGGGGAACTCCAGAGTTTTTGTTTGACCCTCGCAAAGGACTTTATAGTTATGAAGCCTTGCATTCACGCTTGGCTGATAACAGCTTTGCTAAACAAGCAGGGGTTATTGATTATTCCTCGCCTTCTTTGCATTTAGCAAGCTTGACTCCAGAAGAACTCTATATCCTATTGAGAAACCTACGACATGTATACGCTTCTGGTGATGAAACCAAGTATTTGGTTCCAGATGAGTCATTGCTCGCTTTCTTAGAGCATTGCAGCAAAACTATAGGGGATGCTTACTTCCGTACACCTAGAAATACGATAAAATCTTTTTTAGATATGCTGGCGGTAATAGATCAAAACCCATCAATAAAGTGGGACCAATTAATCAAGTCAGTATCCATTTCTAATGAGCAGCCATCAGATTTAGCTTTGCCTGATGATGAGTCAGAGAGCGACGAGTTAACCGACTTCAGATTATGATAGACGCGCACACAAAGCTAGATGCTAGAGTTCAAAAATGGATTTTTAATCAAGGCTGGCACAACCTTCGTGAGATTCAATGTAAGGCTATAGATCCCATCTTGGCGAGTAATACTGATGTTCTAATTAGTGCTTCTACAGCAGCAGGTAAGACAGAGGCCTTTTTCTTGCCCGCAATAAGCAAAATGATCAATAAGGACCAAAGTGGCGTAAGCATTTTGTATATTAGCCCTCTAAAGGCACTAATTAACGACCAAGATCGCCGCTTAGAAAGTCTTGTTGATTTACTTAGCTTTAACGTTACCCCCTGGCATGGAGATAGCCCGAAAAGCCGTAAAAATAAGCTCAAAAAGTCACCTTCGGGTATCGTTTTAATTACGCCTGAGTCGTTAGAGTCTATGTTGATAAGGGACTCAGGGTGGGTAAGGCAGGCATTTTCAGGTTTGGATCATATTGTTATCGATGAATTCCATGCCTTTTTGGGAACAGAGCGAGGGCATCACCTTGTTTCATTGCTACATCGATTAGAGCACTTATTAGATCGTTTAAAGTTGCCGATCCCTAGAACGGCATTAAGTGCAACGTTGGGAAAAATTGAAGATGTCCCTGCACTATTGCGTCCAAATCAGTCGTTACCATGTCAAATCATCAGAGATTCGCAATCAACGACATCACTAAAAGTGCAAGTAAAAGGCTATGTTGAGCCGATAGAATTGTTGGGTGAAGCACTTGAAAGTGCAGAGACTCAGGTGTGTAGAGATTTGTTTAAATTTTGCAGGGGTGATAGTCATCTTGTATTTGCTAACAGCAGAAAGAGAACCGAAAGCTTAACGGCGACCCTTAGTGACTTTTGTGATGAAGCGGTCGTGCCGAATGAGTTTTTCCCTCACCATGGCTCGCTAGTAAAGGAGATGCGAGAGGATCTAGAAAAAAGACTACAGAACGAGCAATTACCCACTACTGCAATTTGCACCATGACCTTAGAGCTAGGAATTGATATTGGTAAGGTTAGCTCCGTTATCCAAGTCACTGCGCCTCACTCAGTGTCGAGTTTGCGGCAGAGAATGGGTCGCTCAGGAAGGCGAGGAGGTCCCTCTGTATTGAGGATGTTAATTTCAGAGAATGAATTAGAAAAAGACTCAGATGTTGTAAGTAAATTAAGATTACAGCTTGTTCAGTCACTTGCAATGATACGGCTTTTGATTTGCAATAAGTGGTATGAGCCAGCGGATACGGATAAATATCACTTTTCAACACTTCTTCATCAAATACTGTCCGTTGTAGCTCAATGGGGCGGCGTTAGAGCTGAGCAACTGTTTTCGTTATTATGTAAAGATGGCGTGTTTCAAAAAGTCAGTGTACCCCGTTTTAAAGCGCTTTTGATACACATGGGGCAGCAAGACCTGATCACGCAATTAGGCAGTGGAGAGATCTCGTTAGGATTGGCTGGTGAGCGTTTAGTTAGTCATTATTCATTCTATGCTGTATTTAAAACGCCAGAAGAATATCGAGTTGTTAACGGTGATAAAACGCTTGTTTCATTGCCAGTTGATTCTCTTATAATGAAAGGGCAGCACATCGTGTTTGGAGGAAAACGCTGGAAGGTATTAGATGTAGATCCAGACAAAAAGATTATTCGTGTAGAGTATGCTCGCGGTGGTCAAGCGCCTAAGTTTGGAGGTGGTGGTTTAGCTATTCATGATGAAATAAGAAAGGAAATGTTCAAGATCTTATTGGATGGTGATTATAGGATCCCGATAGGCAGTCAAAAAGTTGACTTTGTTGACGATACTGCAAAAGAGTTATTCAGCGAAAGCGTGGAATATTTTAACGCCGCAGGATTAGCAAAGAAATCGGTCCTGCAAGTTGGAAGCTCGACATGTATTTTTACATGGCTGGGTGACAAAACAGTGAATACGATTGCTGCATTGCTTATTAATTTAGGCTATGAAGTTGGGAATTTCGCAGGCGTGTTGATAGTTGAAGATGTGGATAAAGAAAGTATAGAAACATCACTTAAACAACTTTTGTTAGATGCATTGCCTACAGAACAATCATTAGCCGACTCTGTACGTGATAAATGTATAGATAAGTTTGATGAGTACCTTCCAGAAGATATTCTCGCATTAAACTTTGGAGCAGCTGCTTTTAATATAGAAGAAACAAGACTTTGGTTGAAAAGTGTAGTGGACGAGTGAATTCGGCCACCTGAGTAGAGCTTTTACTATACACAAAATAATCTGTTACATGCTAATTTAGCAAAGTAACTGACACGCTTCTGTCCATTTTCAAGTCAGCGGGATCTTCGATGACTCAAACGGATTGTTAGTTACAGTGGAATCAGCTGCACTTCTTGGTTTACGTCGCCAATACCCTATTTTCACCAACAGCCGTTGACCTTCTTATTTTTTCAACTGAATCCTTTTGGCTAATCGATGAAGATTGCCAACATCAATAGAAAGTTGGCGAGCAGTTGCCGCCCAGTTATTGCTATTGTCTTTGAGTGTTTTGTTGATTAGCTGTCGTTGAAATTGCTCGGTTGCATCACGTAAATTATCGGTTGGAATATTGTCGGTGGCTATTTGGGGCTGCTCAATCGTATCGGTGACATCGATTGAGAAATGCTCAACTCTAAAATGTGAGGGGTAAAGTATCACGTATTCATCCTTAGCTTCTGCTCTCGCAAGAATCGCGGCTCGATTAATACTGTGTTCTAACTCCCTAATATTTCCTGGCCATGAATAGCTCATCAGTGTCGCCTGGCACGTTGAACTTAGACTCAAATGCCTTAATTGCAGTTTACTGCGACAGCGTTCAATGAAGAAACCCGCCAATAATAAAATGTCTTCACCACGTTCGCGTAGAGGAGACACCATAATGGGAAATACACTTAGGCGGTGGTAAAGATCGGCTCTAAAGCGACCAGCAAGCACCTCTTCTTTTAAATCTTTATTCGTTGCTGCGATGATACGAGTATCGACTTTTAAGTTCCGGTCATCACCAATACGTTGTAAATCACCATACTGCAATACACGTAATAGTTTTGCTTGTAAAGTTAGGGTTAACTCACCAATTTCATCCAAAAACAGCGTGCCTTTATCGGCTAATTCAAATTTCCCACTGCGGTTACTGATCGCTCCGGTAAATGCGCCTTTAACATGGCCAAACAGTTCACTTTCTGCAATAGATTCTGGTAATGCTGCGCAGTTCAGGTATATCAGTGGTTTGTCGGATCGGGACGATTGCTGATGGATTGCAGTTGCAACTAACTCTTTACCAACACCAGTTTCACCCAATATTAAAGCGGTCATATCGGTACTCGCGACGACGTGGATCTCTTTTTTCAAGGCTTGTATCTGTACCGATTGACCAATAATTTCAGTGTTTGTTTGTGGGTGATGTTTGGTGGGATCGGAGTCGGTCACATCACCTACAGATTTTTCCAGCCTTTCCATTAATAACGCAATATTAAGCGTTGCGGCTGCAAGTGCACTAACGGTACGCAACTCATCATTAGTGAAGTTATCAAACTGGTGGGGATCAAAGCCATCGATGGTAAGTGCACCAATTAGACGTTGGTTTGCCATTAACGGTAGCCCGACACAGGCATGCACATGCAAATTACCGTCATGGGAGGTAATAAGGGCATCATAAGGATCTGGCAGAGTACTGTCTGCTGGGAACCTGACCACATCACCAGCTCTGGCAATGGCTTCTAATCTGGGGTGTTCACTGATATTAAATTGTCTGCCCAATACATCCGTGCTGAGCCCATTAATGGCTAACGGTTTGAAGTGCTGACCTTTAAATTCTAAAAGAGCGGAAGCGTCGCAGTTGAATAGCCTGCGCATGGTGGTCAGTAGGCGTTCGAAACGATCCTGACTGGAGATATTAGTGGTTAAATCTAGGGCTATGTGGATAAGATCTTTGGTATCAGTTTGCATCAGGTTTGCCAGATAAAATACTGTCTTATCGACAGTGTATAGTCATATTGACAATGAGTAAAGGTAGTCATTATGACAGTGATTATTCTTTGTTATGTTTAAAATCAATCAGTTAAGTGTTGGCATGATACCTGCTATTAGAGAGCATATAAATTAATTAACTCTTTGATTGGAATGCAGTATGACTATTCATGTTAAAAATAATATCTCTTGGGTCGGACAGCGTGATTGGGAAGTGCGTGATTTTCACGGCACTGAATTTAAAACGGAAAAAGGCACAAGTTATAATAGCTACTTGATTCAAGAAGAAAAAACGGTATTGATCGACACGGTTGATCACAAATTCAGTTACGAATTTATTCAACAACTCGAACTCGAAATTGATCTTAATAAAATTGATTATATTGTGATTAACCACGCTGAAGAAGATCACGCTGGAGCATTAGCGGCGTTATTAAATAAAATACCAAACACGCCGATTTATTGTACTGAAAATGCGATTGATTCAATTATTGGTCACCATCACCAGCCAGAGTGGAATTTCAACGTTGTTAAGACGGGCGATAGTTTAGATTTGGGTAATGGTAAGCAGTTGGTCTTTATTGAAACGCCTATGTTGCATTGGCCTGACAGCATGATGACTTATATAACGGGTGATGCCATTCTGTTTAGTAATGATGCCTTCGGTCAGCACTATTGTGATGAACGTTTGTTCAATGATGAAGTGGACACGAAAGAGTTAATGGATCAGTGTTTGCGTTATTACGCCAATATACTTACCCCTTTTAGCTCGCTCGTAACCGCTAAGATCAAAGAAATATTAAGCTTTAATTTACCCGTTGATATGATTGCGACTGCGCACGGTGTGGTGTGGCGTGATAATCCGATTCAGATCATTGAACAATATCTGGCGTGGGCAGATAAATATCAAGAGGATCGCATTACCATTTTTTATGACTCTATGTCGAATAATACTCGTATGATGGCAGACGCTATTGCACAAGGTATTCATGAGGTGGACAGTAATGTTGCGGTGAAAGTCTTCAATGTTGCTCGTCATGATAAAAATGAAATCTTATCGAATGCCTTTATCTCCAAAGGTATCTTGGTGGGGTCATCAACGATGAATAATGTGATGATGCCTAAAGTTGCTGGCATGCTTGAAGAGATCACTGGCTTGCGTTTTAAAAACAAAAAAGCGGCGGCATTTGGCAGCTATGGTTGGACGGGGGGAGCGATCGATCGTATTGAAAGTCGATTGAACGAAGCGGGTTTTGTCTCTTACCCAAGTCTGAAAACAAAATGGAAACCTGATGGTAAAGCGATATTAGAATGCCGTGAATATGGTCGCACGTTAGCAAAAGAGTGGTCACTCCAAACTGTCCCCGAGCCATTAATATCAGAACAAGTACCACCAGCCGTTGAAGTGGCAAAACCGATACAGGAAAACACGGTGACACAGCTTAGTACTGAGAGTTCGATGTTATGTACTGTCTGCCAGTGGGTATACGATCCGGCCCAAGGTGAGCAAAATCAAGATATTGCACCGGGCACAATATGGGCAGAGGTGCCTGATTATTTCCTTTGTCCTGAGTGTGGTTTAGGGAAAGAGGTATTTGAAGAGATAAAAGCTAAGGATGCAGCATGAAATCAACGATTGTTATCATAGGCAGTGGTTTTGCTGCTTATCAATTAGTGAAATCTATTCGACGATTAAACAAGGATCAAGCAATCGTTGTGATCACCGCTGGTAGTGGTGATGATTACGTCAAACCAGAGTTGAGTCATGTCTTTAGTAAAAAGCTGACGGCGCAGGACATGGTCAAGCAAAGTGGGGTCGATTTTGCGGCGGAACATAATATTACCTTGATGACAAATACCTATGTTGAAGACATTAATCGTATGGAAAAAACGGTCAGTTGTAACGGTATTAAGATAGCCTACGATGATTTGGTGCTGACAACAGGGGCGCAATCATTTGTCCCATTTGTTGATGGCGATGCTGCTAAAGAGATCATTACTCTAAACAGTTTGGACGAATATCAGCAGTCACAGGCGCAATTGGCGAATGCTAAATCGGTGTTGGTTGTTGGCGCTGGTTTAGTGGGAACTGAAATTGCGATGGATTTAGCAACCGCTGATTACGATGTCATCTTATGTGACCGAGCGGATGCTTTACTGCCGAATCTGTTGCCTGAGTTTGTGTCATCTCAGCTTTATCAAACAATGAGAAGGCAAGGGGTTCAGCTGCAATTAGGGAATGAACTCCTTAAGATGACAAAAGCGGCGAACGGCATTGAAGTCAAATTTAATGATGGTCATATAAGCCATGTTGATTGTGTTGTGTGTGCCGCGGGTTTGAAACCGAATACGACGTTAGCGAGTCAAGTCGGTTTAGTCGTGAACCATGGTATTGTTGTTGATAAGCAATTAAGAACAAATGACTCGCATATCTTTGCAATGGGTGATTGTGCAGAAATTGATGGTAAACATTTGGCTTTTTTACAACCGATAATACTCAGTGCGAATGCATTAGCAAAAACACTGACGACTATCGCAACGGATGTGAACTTCCCTGCGATGTTAATTAAAGTAAAAACGCCTCTGTTACCGATCCAATTAAGTGGAAACACGACAGCGATTGATGCGAATTGGCAGGTGGAGGTGACCGAGTCTGGAATGACAGCGAAAGCCTATGATAGTAATAAACAATTCATTGGTTTTGTGGTGACGCAGGCAAATATGCCACACGCTTTTCCGTTGTTAAGGCAATTACCTAAAATAATGTAGGATTGGAAATCACAGAGTATATAAAAATTGATGGGCAAATTATTTGCCATCAATTTTTATAGCAACCATACGTAGTCGATTTATTCACCTTAGTTACGCGCAGCACTTCTTATACTTTTTGCCACTGCCACAGATACACGGATCGTTGCGATTTGGTGTTTTATCAAAGGTAGTGGTTTTTGGTTTATTAAGAATGGCTTCTAACTCAAGGATATTCTCTTCACTTTTTTCATCGACAGTAATGTTAGCGAATAGATCCTGTGAGGTTAACTGCTCTTCAATTTCTAGTTTACGGGCATCTGAACATACGGTCAGGGTTAACGGCAGTTCACTGGTGCCAAGCTTTACATCACGCTTAGTACTGTAACCCGATTTTACGTGATTCTGTCTGGTCTCGATGCGACCTTTGAAGAACATTTTTGACATGTGATATTTCCAATAAGTTTTCAGTATTCAATTAGCGTAGGATTATACGCAATCTGCACTGATGATAAATCGAATTATGGTTTTATTTTACTAATAAGGACAACCAGTGGTTATCAATGAAACGGAACGTCTTAGAATTCGTGAACTTACTGAGCGAGATGCTGCTTTTGCATTGCATATCTACAATACTAAGCCTTTTTTGCAGTTTGTTGGCGATCGACATATCCGAACTATTGAGCAAGCGACTCAATATTTAGTTGATGGGCCGATGAAAATGTATAAAGAGAAAGGGGTAGGACTCTACCTTGTTGAACTAAAAGCGTGTCGAACGCCTATCGGTCTTTGTGGCTTGATTAAGCGCGACCATTTAGAAGAGATTGACATTGGCTATGGCTATTTAGAAACATTTTTTGGTAAAGGTTATGCGTTTGAATCGTGTCAGTCCGTATTAGCTTACGCAAAAGAGAACTTGAATCTTCAACGGGTGATTGCTTTTACCAATAGTGATAATGCCGCTTCAATTAAGTTGTTGGAGAGATTAGGATTACGCTTTGATAAAGTGATTGCAGCAACAGACAATGATCCAGAGATGGATTTTTATTCGATAGATTTTAAATAACAGCAGTATAAAAAGAGTAAACGGCAGCTAGAGTTAGCAGCCGTTTATAATTATTTTGAAACGAATCAGTTATAGATATAATTTCGCCATGTTTGTTGGTTCAACTTCTTTGCCATCTAATGTATCGTTCCAGTTGACACCAATTAAAACACCATCTTCAGACAGGGTGATTAACCAGTCTTCAACAAAGATATCCAGCGGAATGTGCAGCACTTCAAAATCAGCCCACTCTTCAACGTTATGAGTTTTAGCATCAGCCTCGTTTGACCAAAAAGGCATTACCTCAGAATTTTCAAACTCCGTAGAATCGCAAGCTAACCAACCATCTTCGTTTTTAAGACCCCAAACCAATTCATTCTCTTTTGTTTCAGAGATAAATAGATCAAGGTTTGCCTGAATATCAGTTGTTAGTTTGCTCATGAAGAAAGCCTCAATAAGATGGTACCGCGGAGTCTCAAAACCAGAGACGATAGGGTGATCATACTATTAATCCATAGAAAAGGCATTAAAACGAAGCGCGATATTAAAAATAGCATTGAATATCGAAAATTGAAGGCCAAAGAGATCTTCTAGGTTGTATTAATTGCTTTTATACAGCTAAGGTTTATTAAGGTAATATGTTTTCTATCAATATAACCTGTGGATAGTTGATGTTGATCACGCCCAGTGCGATTTGATGATCGTAATTATACGTTAAGCATTTGTTTTAAATTGAAAAATATTATTAAGATTTGGAGTTAACTATGGACAATAATGTTGTTTTTACCCCTGCTGAAATTAAAGAAATTTTTGGTCGGGCATTTGTTGTTAACTCTAAAGGCCGTTCCGTCGCTGCTGAAGAGGGATTGTCGCTGAACGTGGGCGATGTTCTGTTGACGCCTGAAGGCTCTAAAGTCGTGGTATTGATTAATGGTGAACCTGTTGTCGTTGATCAAAACTGTGTCTCTTGTATTAAAGCACCCGAGGCTGCCTCCCAGGAGTACTCATTAGAGAGTGAACAGGTTGCCGGCCAGCTTGCTGTGAATGAGACGGTAGAGGAGCCAGAGTTAGATATTGAAGCGATTCAAGCGGCCATTTTGGCTGGAGAAGATCCGACTCAGTTCTTAGAAGCAACCGCGGCGGGTGGTGCAGCTGGAGGCTCTGCCAATGCAGGCTTCATTACCATCGAATATGACGAATCATCCACTATCGCAAATATTGATTTTGAAACGCAAGGCTTTGCACATAATGCAGGGACTGCTGGGTTAGAAGAGGGAACCGATGATGTGGTTGTACGTTCTGCCGCGCCCATCGCTAATGTTGATGAAACAGGTATAACCCAAGAAGACAGTATTCTTAGCGCGAATGGTGTTCTTGGTGTCACCAATTTTCAGGCTAACCTCTCCTACACTTGGACAATTTCTGGTTCCGCATCGGGTACTTATGGCTCTCTTCAAGTGGATTCAACCACTGGAGTGTGGACTTACACTCTAAACAACTTGGACACCGTAACTCAAGCTCTTGCTGAAGGGCAAACGGAGTCTGAGGCATTTTCAGTCATTGTGACTGACAGTGCTGGAGGGAGTGATACTCAACAGGTGATCATCTCCGTGTTAGGCACCAACGACTTTCCGACCATATCAGGAACATCCATTGCTGAACTTACCGAAGGCGATATTGGAGACAGCAACCCGGAAGTAACTGAGCAGCTTACGGTTAATGATGTTGATGCCTTAGATACGCACAGTTGGACAATTATTGGCAGCACTGGCGGGACGTATGGCGATCTGTCCATCGATCAAACCGGTGAGTGGAAATATACTCTTGATAACAGCCTGTTATCGACGCAAGGGCTAGTCGAAGGTCAAAAAGTCGATGAAACCTTCCAAGTTCAGGTTTCAGACGGACATGGCGGCACAGCAGTACAGCAAGTTATCATTACGATTGTGGGTACCAATGATCTCCCTGTTATAGAAGGCAAAGACAGTGGTGTGGCCGTTGAAGATTTGATTGTACAAGCGAGCGGTAAGTTAAATCTATCGGATCTGGATGATGGTGATAACTTAACGGGGACGATTAGCGACCCTAATGGTACCTACGGTGTTTTAAGTTATGACAATGCGACTACTACGTGGACTTATGATCTGAGTAACTCGACAGTGACTCAGGCCTTAAACAAAGGGCAAACAGAAACTGAACAATTTACCATCGTGGTAACAGATTCGTTTGGTGGGCAAACTTCTCAGCTCATTACTATCACGGTAACGGGTACCAACGATCTGCCTGAAATTACCGACTCCTCTGTCATAGCTGGTTCAGTAGTGGAAGATGATGCCGCCAATCTTCAAGCTACAGGGCAACTTGATTTCACTGATGCGGATGCTGAAACAGGACATACGTGGCAAGTCTTAGGTGCTAATAACAGTCCTTACGGTGATTTTAGTGTGGATGGCAGTGGTGAGTGGACCTTTAACCTGACTAATGGCGCTGATGAAGTGCAAGCGTTGGGCGTAGGTGTGACTCAAGATCTGTTTTATACCGTTGAAGTGAAAGATCCGCAAGGCGCGACCGATACCGTGACGGTGAAAATTACCATCACTGGCAGCAATGATGAGCCGAGCATTTCTGGTACCCATCTCGGTAATGTGGTGGAAGATACCCTCAATAGTGCGACCGGTACCTTAACCAGCACGGATGCAGATGCAGGTGACAGTGCGACTTGGAGCATTACGGCTCCAGCAGGTACCTACGGTGATTTAACCCAGGTGGATGGCACGTGGACCTACAATTTAAATAATAACAAAACCGCTACCCAAGCATTAAATAAAGATGAGATTCAAACCGATGTGTTTGAGGTAGTAGTGACTGACAGCGACGGCGCACAAGCTAAACAGACCGTTACCATCACAGTAACCGGGACTAATGACCTTCCTGAGATAACCAACACCTCGGTGGTTGAGGGTGACGTGGTAGAAGACGATGTCGCCAATCTTCAAGCTACAGGGCAACTTGATTTCACTGATGCCGATGCGGAAACAGGGCATACGTGGCAACTATTAGGCGCTAATAACAGTCCTTACGGTGATTTTAGTGTGGATGGCAGTGGTGAGTGGACCTTTAACCTGACTACTGGTGCTGATGAAGTGCAAGCGTTGGGCGTGGGTGTGACTCAAGATCTGTTTTATACCGTTGAAGTGAAAGATCCGCAAGGCGCGACCGATACGGTGACGGTGAAAATCACCATCACTGGCAGCAATGATGAGCCGACGATATCAGGAACACACTTAGGCGATGTAGTAGAAGACACGTTAAACATTGCAACAGGCACGTTAACCTCAGCAGATGTTGATGTGGGTGACAGCGCAAACTGGAGCATTACCACACCAGCGGGTACTTACGGTAACTTGACCAATGTAAATGGCACCTGGACATATACGTTAGATAATACGAAGCCTGCGACTCAAGCCCTAGCGGAAGGTGAGAAGCAAACCGACGTCTTTGAGATGGTGGTAAGTGATGGCAAAGGCGGCAGTGATAGCCAGACTATTACCATTACTGTGACCGGAACTAATGATGATCCCGTTATTGATGGTGGGAATGACAGTGGTGAAGTCGTGGAAGACGGCGCCCTAATTGCTTCTGATACCTTAACCCTTACCGACGATAACGGTGATACACATCAGTGGAGCTTAGTTGGAAATACATCAAGTAAATATGGTTCAATTACCATAGGTGAAACAACGGGGACCTGGACCTACACCTTAAATAATGATGCTGCTCAGGAACTTGCTGTTACTGATATTTTGACTGAGCAATACGTTGTACAAGCCGATGATGGTAAAGGCGGAACGGTTGAACAAATTATTGAAATTACCATTAAAGGGACCAATGACACGCCACTCATGTCTGGAGTGTTGGTGGGTAGCATTACAGAAGATGAATCGCCAGATAGTATTACCGGTCAGCTACTTCCTGATGATATTGATAATGTAAATGGTGGCAGTGATACTCATATTTGGCTGATTGCTGGTGAAGATGGCACATACGGAACGATAGGCATTGACGATGATGGTTTATGGACCTATGAGCTTGATAATACCAAAGATAGTGTACAAAAGTTAGGTGAGGGCGTTACAGCAACTGAGATTTTTAACGTTACTGTTACCGATAATCATGGCGCGTCTACCACCAAACAGATCGTGATTACTATCACCGGCAGTAATGATATTCCAAGCATTAAAGGTGCAATTACCACCAGCACCATTGAAGATGTGATAGGTAAAGATACGGGCACGGGTGACTTGGTCGTCGTTGATATTGACCAAGGCGATACGCACAGCTGGGAAATTACTGGGGAAGATGAGCTTACCGGAATCAAAACGGGTATTTATGGTGATCTGCAAGTTGATGATAATGGCACCTGGTTCTATCAATTAGACAATGATAGACCTGCGACTGATGCTATTCCTTCAGGGGTAACAGAGTCTGAAGTTTTCACTATTGAAGTGATTGATCAACACGGTGCTAAAGGCACAATTGAAGTGACCATTCATGTAGCGGGTCACAATACCGATCCAAACATCTCTGGCACACTAACGGGAACGGTCATTGAAGATGCCACGCCAGATTTCGTTGAAGGAACAGCCCTAGATGGCGACCTTGACCTTGTTGATGATCATGGTTGGGAAATTATTGGCAGTACAGGTTCGTTTGGTGAGTTAACGCTTAATAATGATGGAACTTGGAAATACAAACTGGACAACAATAACTCAAAAGTCGATGAGTTAGACCCAGATGATACCTTAGAAGATATTATCGCTATTCGAGTGGTCGACAGTTTTGGACAAACCTCTGAAAGTGAAATAAAAATCACCATTGAGGGTGCAAACGATGTTCCAGTGTTAAGTGGTGCACTTAGCGGCAGCATTAATGAAGACACTAAAATTACCACGTCGGGACAGCTTTCCCATGGCGATCCTGATAAAGATGATATTCACGACTGGTCACTTGATAGTGGTGTCGGAGTCTATGGCAACTTAACGTTAGACTCTAACAATAAGTGGCACTATACCTTAACCAATACCGATCCGACCATTCAAGCATTAGGGGTGGGTGATACGTTAACAGAAACTTTCAACGTCACGGTTGAAGACAGCCATGGTGAGGTCTCTAGCAAACCGATCACGATTACGATTAATGGTACCAACGATGTTCCGACCATTGAAGGTGGTGCAGACGTTGATTACATAGAGGATGTTTCTGACACCAGTATTACGGGTCAATTGCTCACTCATGATATTGATGGAGATACTGTCACTTTTACACCACATGAATTCACGGGTACGTTTGGGCGATTTAGCCTTGGTAGTGATGGTAGCTGGAGTTACCTCATTGATAAAGACTTAGAAGCGGTGCAATCGCTCAATGAAGGCGAGACTCATCAAGAGACGTTCCCTGTCAGTGCCACAGACGGTAATGGCGGCACAGTCAATGAGACCATTACCATCAATATTATCGGAACCAATGATATCCCAGTGATCAGCGGGGCCGATGAAGGTGCTGTGGCGGCAGGTGATCAATTTGCTGATTTTAGACAAAGTAGTGGGCAGTTAAATGCGCATGATGTTGATCTTGGCGACACAATTGTGAGTTGGCAAGCTGTAGATGGACAAGGGATTTATGGTAGCTTTACTGTTGATGCCGATGGTAAGTGGACTCACACCTTAGATAACGTAGACCCAGACACACTGGCCTTAGTCTCTGGGGATGAGATGAAAGAGACCTTCCAAGTGACGGCCACTGATAGCCATGGAGGGGTTTCTTTACCACAAACGGTGATTATTGATGTACTTGGAACCAGCTCTCCAAATGGTGGGGGCGATAATGGCTCAACCATTTTAGACCCGATCATTATTAACCCAGAAGAAGATCGTCACCCTGATGAATCTGGTCAAATCGATCTGGATCAATTTTGCGGTGGGGGCACCGGAAATGGTGTTGGTAACGATAATAATAATGGACATCACGGTGACGGTAATCAAGGACAAGGTGGCGGTAATGGTGGCGGAACGGGCGTAATTGATACTGTTACCGCTAATCCTGTGCATGGTGGTGTATTTGGTCAATTAGTTGTTGATACGGATGGCAACTGGACTTACGTGTTAGACAACAATTCTATTCTGGTTGACTCTTTGTGTGAGGGAGACCAGGTCACTGAAACGTGGAAAATTCAAATTACCGATACTTGCGGTGAAACGTACACCATTCCTGTCACGATTACGATTACGGGCTCCAATGATGCGCCAATAATAGGCGGCTTGCACTTAGGCGATGTAACCGAAGATACTCAATTGAGTTTTACCGGAGAGCTTGAGGGCATTGACCCTGATAAGTGTGATGATCAATCGTGGACAGTTGACAATGCAAATGGTAACTATGGTTCGCTTGTTCTGAACCCAACAACGGGAGAGTGGACATACACACTTGATCCCAAGATCACTGATCCAAACGATCCTAACTACGCCGCATCGCAAGTGATTCAAGAGCTTGACCCTGGCGACTCTATCCAAGAAACCTTCCAAGTCACCGTCACAGACAACTATGCTGAAAGTGCCACTCAAGAAGTGATTGTTACTATTCACGGCACGGCTGATGATGTGACCATCACTGATAACATCGTTGCTGTTACTGCCTTTGAAGAGGATGGAACGTTACTAACCGACTCGGGTAACCTAACTACGCCAGTAGGGCTGGATAACCCTGTTACTTGGAGCGCTGTAAATGGAAGTGGCAGTTATGGCTTGTTAACGTTAACAGCGGGTGGCGAA
>JAESQY010000056.1 GCA_016764915.1 Aliivibrio sp.
AGCGATGGATTTGCCACATTCAATGTCACGAGAAGTGGATGTCACCGACGTGGAATCATTTCGTGCTGCAATCGCTGAAGCCGAAGCTGAATTTGGGCCTGTTGGTGGATTGATCAACAATGCGGGTATGATGCTTTTAGGTATGGCTCATGAGCAAGATCCTGCTGAGTGGAAGACCATGTTTGATGTGAATATTATGGGGTTGTTGAACGGTATTCATTTGGTGCTTGCTAGTATGAAAGCGCGTAAGACGGGAACGGTCATTAATATTAGTTCTATTGCTGGACGCAAAACGTTCCCGAGTCATGCTGCATATTGTGGTACTAAGTTTGCGGTACATGCCATCACTGAGAATATTCGTGAAGAGGTTTCAGATGAGAGTGTTCGTTTGATTACTATAGCACCGGGAGCAGTAGAAACAGAGCTATTAGGTCATACTACCAATCAAGATATTGTTGACGGTTATGGAGATTGGAAAGAGAGCATGGGAGGTGCGATCGCTCCTGAAGATATCGCTAATGCCATCAGTTATGCCTACAACCAACCACAGAATGTTTGTGTGCGTGAGATTGTGATTGCCGCTACTCGTCAGCAAGCTTAATTCCTATTAGTGATTAAAGGCAGATCATCAGACTCTGCTTTTAATCACGTTTTAAAGCAAAGTGCAAAAACTTCGTTCTTTGATAAGTCAGCGTACCCCTGTCGCCTGCTTTGAGCGAATGAAGTAGTGAACGCCTACTTCAAATTCACGTTTCACTCCTCGCTCTCTTTTCTGCACATAAATCCAATACTGTTGCCCCTCTTCTCCTTATTGTGCATCTGACACTTCAATAATCTGGGTATCTAAAATGGCAGCTAATAAAATAAAATAAGAAAAGTAAGAGTGAGAATATAAATAATTGGAATGAGCTCCCTTTATCTCGCAGGATTAATGGGTGACTTTATAGAAATGGCTATGTTTATGAAAGCTTAAGGTTAAAATTTGATGATAAGCTTCAAATAGAGTGTGTTTTTAATGTACAGTTAGTAAATGACTGAGATATTTTTGGTAGGGCGACATGTCAGATATTGAGTTTGTGATTGTTCGAAGCCGTAGGTTAGAGAATTTACTGAAAGAGCATTACCATGCAGAAGGTAAAGGTCTTCATCACCTGATAAGCAGCTGTGAAGAACGTCTGCCACATGATGTGATTAAAAAAATGCGATTTATTGCCACGATTAGAAATAAAATTGTACACGAAGAAGAATATCGTTTAGATGATAAAAGTCGTTTTAAAACGGTATTTGAAGAGTGTGAAGCAGAGTTGGTACCGAGAAGTAACCGATTTATTTGGCGTGTTGCTATTGCAACTGTACTTATTGTAACAGGACTTGCTTTATGGTTTTATCATTGGCATTGGGATGAAATTACCACTCACTTTTCGTAGAACATTGAGAATAAAAAAACGGACGCTAAGGCGTCCGTTTTTTATGTGAATATTTTGAAAATTAGTACATCATTGGAAGAGTCATTAGACCGACAACAACTGCGATCATCATAAGCCCTTGTTTTTGAGATGTTGTTATCATATATCTGCTCCTTTAAATATGATGATTAGTTCTTGACAATAAGAATAGCATTAATTTCACTGCTTGATCAAGTCCAATGTTATGAAAGTCTCAAAATAATAACTTTTAGTTAGTACATCAAGGTCAATTTAGCGTAATTGTCTGTGTGTTTTACTTGGTTGATAACTAACCTTTATGATTGATTTTTTTATTATCACGCTTCAACTATTTGTTTTATAATGGTTTTTTATACAAATTTCGAGCTCAATTATTGAGCGAAAAATTTATAGCTGTAATTCTGACAGTTTAGATCTTTGCTGTGTCATATTTGAGTTATTTTGAATTTATTCGATGGTATTTTGACGCTTGTTGGTAATGTGCAATATGAATAGTTATGTACAGAGGTGGATTTATCAAAAAGAGTCGCCGTGGAATTGTTATCTTAAAGTATGGGGCTCTAGATCCTATTTATGTATGTTTACCTTATTAAGTTACTGTTTAATAAGGTTGTACGAAATGAATCTATTATTGAATAAATTGATCAGCGATTCGATATATCTAAGGTCCCTTTTCTGTTATTCATAGTTGGTGATCCGCACCATAAGCAAACGATTGCTTTTCATTTTTTCATAGACTCTGTTCTATATCAAAGTGGTTTTTTTAAAATTTGATTTAATAGTCTTCAAAATCAGCCGAAATAACGTAATTAACGAGGAAGAATAATGAGCAATGATATCCATGGGCACCAAATTTTAATGCTACTAATGCAAGCCACTCAACCAATTGACAGAGCTAGCTTAACAGCGACTGCTGCGGATATGTTTGGTGAGAATGTCACATTCTGCACCTGTAGCCAGCAGGGATTGTCGTTGGATGAACTACTGACCTTTTTCTTGTCAAAAGGGAAATTAATTGAGCAAGATACTGGATTAATCGGTAATCCTGCAATGAGTTGTTCATAGCCGCTAAATTTAATAGAGACTAAGTGAAACTTAGGTTGCTATACTTGGCCAAAATGTTGTTTTGATAGTTAATTTAGACTATTCATATCATTAAGGACTATGTATGGACGTTATTTCAGCTGCGGTTACGCTCTTTTTGATCATGGACCCGCTGGGCAACTTACCTATAATTTTATCGATATTAAAACACCTTGATCCAAAACGTCGACGAATTGTCTTAGTTAGGGAACTATTCTTTGCTTTGATTATTCTTCTTGTGTTCCTTTTTTCTGGTCAAAAGTTGTTGGATTTCCTCCATGTGTCGACTGAAACTGTCAGCATCTCAGGGGGAGTTATTCTTTTTATTATTGCGATAAAAATGATTTTTCCACAACCGGGAGGGGTAACAGGGCTAGCAGCAGGGGAAGAGCCATTTTTAGTACCAATGGCGATTCCTATGATAGCAGGACCATCTGTGCTTGCAGCACTATTATTATTGTCTAATCATGAACCTAACCGGATGCTCGATTTGTCTCTAGCGGTGATTCTTGCATGGTCAGCAACCTTCATTATTCTTATGTTTTATAACTTCTTTCATAAATTATTGGGTGATAAAGGTTTAAAAGCGATAGAGAGATTGATGGGGCTACTTTTGGTAATGATAGCGATTCAGATGTTCTTGGATGGACTTAGAGAGTATTTTGGTTAACCCCAATCTAAATCGGAGTTAATGTCTTACTTTGCCTCACGCTGATAGAGGCGATAGCTTACTTGACCAGCTGTTTTTTCTCGGTGAAGCTTCCAGTTGGCAGGGGTATCGATGTGGCTCATCTCTTTTTCTGTTTCAATATAGATAAGAGCACCCTTGGCAAGCCACTGGTTGTCCTCAAGCTGTTTGATAGTATCGTCGAGTAGACCTTTTCTAAATGGTGGGTCAATAAAAACCAAATCGTAGGGTTGCCCAGGCTTTTGTAAAAAATTTAAAGCATTGTCATGAATTATTTCAACTTTTTCACTTTTTAAAGTGATTTTATTAGTAATAAGCTGTTGATATGCATTTTTATCAAGCTCGATCATAGTCACTTTGTCGGCACCTCTTGAGAGTGCTTCAAAGCCTAAACCACCACTACCTGCAAAAACATCCAAGCAGTGAGATTGGAGTATATCTTTGGATAACCAGTTGAAAACAGTCTCTTTTATACGATCTGTTGTTGGTCTTAATCCTTCAGTGTTATGGACTGGAAGTTTGCGTCCTCGCCATAGTCCACTGATGATTCTTATGGAACCATCTCTCTTTTTTGGTGATGAAGAACTCTGAGTTCGTTGCTGACGTTGTACCATAGATTTTTTGACCGGAAAGAAAATGCTAGTATACACCAGTTTGAACAGACAAGTTTTATACGGCAGATTTTAATATTTAACACTAGGATTTCCTAATGAGCGGAAAAAAGAAGGGCGGGTTACTATCCTGGCTTGGTTTTGGTGATGAAACTGAAACGGAAAAAAAGAGTCAAATTGAAGAGAGTACTGAGCTAACAAGTGAAGAGTCTCTACTAGAAAATGAAAGCACTAAAACCGAAATCGCACAAGATGACAGTGCTACTGATGAGAGCGAAGATGTCGTTGAGAGCGAAAGCGATTCTGTGGAGCCTAATCTAATTGAAGATGCGGTCGCTGAGGTTGAAGTGACTGTTGAAGTAGAAGCTGATCCTGTGATTTTGGTTGAGCAGGAGAAACCGACGGAAGGTTTCTTTACGCGGCTAAAGCGCAGTTTACAGCGTACCAAAGAGAATATTGGTTCGGGGTTCTTTGGTCTATTTAGTGGTAAAAAAATAGATGACGACCTTTTTGAAGAGCTAGAAGAGCAGTTATTGATTGCCGATGTTGGTATGGATACAACGACCAAAATTATTAAATCATTAACAGATAAATCTAGCCGACAAGAACTGAAAGATGGTGAAGCGTTGTATGGCCTGTTAAAAGAAGAGATGGCGAATATTTTAAAAGATGTCGAGCAGCCATTTGTTGTTGATACCACTCAAAAGCCATATGTTATTTTAATGGTTGGCGTAAACGGTGTAGGTAAAACCACTACCATAGGTAAGTTGGCTAAACAGCTGCAGAGTGAAGGTAAATCGGTCATGTTAGCGGCTGGAGATACGTTCAGAGCTGCGGCGGTAGAGCAGCTGCAAGTCTGGGGGCAACGTAATGATGTTCCTGTGATAGCTCAGCACACAGGTGCTGATAGTGCATCGGTTATTTTTGATGCCATTGAGGCTGCGAGAGCACGTAATGTCGATGTCATCATTGCTGATACTGCTGGACGGTTACAAAACAAAGGCTACTTGATGGAAGAGCTGAAAAAAATCATTCGAGTAATGAAAAAGAGTGATGCTGCTGCCCCACATGAAATTATGCTGACTTTAGACGCCGCAACGGGTCAAAATGCGATTAGCCAGGCGAAACTGTTTAGTGATGTTGCTCCTGTTACTGGTATCAACTTAACTAAGCTGGATGGAACAGCCAAAGGTGGTGTTATTTTTGCGATAGCTGATCAGTTTAAAATTCCAATCCGATATATTGGTGTGGGTGAAGGGATTGATGATTTACGTCCATTTGTTGCTGAAGATTTTATTGAAGCTCTGTTTAGTCGCGAAGCATAGCGGCTTAATGCGTCAATGAGATAGAATATGAGGAGCAAGGCGTGATTCAATTTCAACAGGTATCAAAAGCTTATCGTGGTGGCCGTCAAGCATTACAGAAGGTTAGCTTTCATCTAGAACGCGGTGAAATGGCCTTTTTAAATGGTCATTCAGGTGCTGGTAAAAGTACATTATTGAAATTAATTTGTGCCATTGAGCGGCCAAGTGATGGCAATATCTTATTTAATGGTCACGATATTACTCGGATCAATAATCAAGATATCCCTTTCTTACGCAGAAATATTGGTATTGGTTTTCAAGATCATCGACTGCTAATGGATCGTTCTGTATTTGATAATGTGGCATTGCCGATGAGAGTTGAATCTATCAGTGAAAATGACATTAAGCGCCGAGTTCCCGCAGCACTAGATAAAATTGGTTTGTTGGGTAAAATCAAATGCCTACCAAGTCAGTTGTCTGGTGGTGAGCAACAAAGAGTCGGTATTGCCCGTGCTGTTGTTAATAAACCCATGCTGCTATTAGCGAATGAACCGACGGGAAATTTAGACGCTGAATTGTCACTGCAAGTGTTGAAGTTGTTTGAAGAGTTTAATCGAGTCGGGGTCAGTGTGTTGATGGCTTCTCATAATATGTCATTAATCAGTAGTCATGATTATCGACGCTTTGAGTTGCAACAAGGCTTTTTGCACGAGGTTGCCGACTATGGTCAAAAGTAGTACAAAAACGAGACCTCAGCGTTTAAAAGGGGATGGTTATTTTAGTCAACATATCAAACAGGCTAAGCTGGCTTACCGTGACCTATTATCAAGACCCATTGGTAATATCCTTACCTTAGCGATTATTGCGATGTCACTGGCTCTGCCTGCCAGTCTGTATTTGGTGGGTAAAAATCTAACCGTGGTTGCTGCTGCTTGGCAAGCACCTTCGCAGATCAGTCTCTACCTGGTAGAAAACACTAATGAGACTAAAGCAACCACTTTGCAATCAAGTTTAAAACAGTGGCCTGAGATTGAAGGGGTCGTTTATATATCCCCTCAGCAAGGACTTGAAGAGTTCAGTGAACACTCTGGTTTTGACCGCGCTTTGTCTCTGCTTGATACTAATCCACTTCCTGCCGTTTTGATTGTTACCCCTAATTCAGAGTGGCAAGAGAGGAGTAAAGTTAAAGAGCTAAATAGTCGCTTGATAATGGAACCATTAATTGATGAAATTCGAATTGATGATGACTGGTTAGCTAGATTGCAAGCGCTTAAGCATGTTGCTATTACTGTGGGTGTTGTATTGGCGGTATTAATGTTTGTAGCCGTGTTTCTGATTGTTGGTAATACATTACGTTTTAATGTATTAGAACACAAAGAAGAGATTCAAGTGATGAAACTGATTGGGGCAACCGATCGTTTTATCTTAAGACCTTATTTATATATAGGATTTTGGTTTGGTTTGTTCGGTGGAATCGCTGCTTGGATTTTAACCGCAATAATGACACTGCTGGTCAATAGTGCGGTTGCTGAGTTAGCGCTGTTGTATGAAAGTCGCTTCCGTTTAATTGGTTTAACGTGGGATGAGAGCCTGATATTGCTAATGGTTGCATCTTGTTTAGGTGTTTTAGCCGCCCAGCTATCAGCTATGCGACACTTAAAAGAAATTGAACCCATCTAATTAATAATGGTCTTTATAATTGGAAATAAATAGCATGACTTGAATTTTGTGCAGTTTACGTCCATTATTGCAACGTTATTTTGAAAAGTGTACAAACAGATGTAATGAGGATTTGAATGGCTAAAAAGATGTATTCAATGGCAGTGGTGTCACAAGACAGTTTAGACAGCTACCTACGTTCAGTGAATAGCTACCCAATGCTAACGGCTGAAGAAGAGCGTGATCTAGCTGAAAGATTATTCTTTAAAGAAGAGATAGAAGCGGCGAAAGGGCTAATATTATCTCATCTTCGTTTTGTTGCGCATGTTGCTCGTGGTTACTCTGGTTACGGTTTACCTCTGTCTGATCTGATTCAAGAGGGAAATATCGGCTTGATGAAGGCGGTAAAACGTTTTAATCCCGAAGTCGGCGTACGTCTGGTCTCTTTTGCTGTGCATTGGATAAAAGCTGAAATTCACGAATATGTTTTGCGTAATTGGCGTATTGTGAAAGTGGCAACCACTAAAGCACAGCGTAAGCTATTCTTTAATCTTCGTAAATCGAAAAAGCGTCTTGGTTGGTTCAACAATGGCGAGGTAGAAACGGTTGCGGAAGCATTAGGTGTTGCACCTGCGGAAGTGAGAGAGATGGAAGCGCGTCTTGCTGCGCAAGATCCAACTTTTGAGGCTCCTGCAGAAGATGATGATAGAAACACGGGTTTTACAGCACCTGTTTACTACTTAGAAGATAAGCATTCAGATATTGCCTCATCTGTCGAAAATGATAATTGGGAATCTCATACCAATAATCGCTTAGCCAATGCGATTGCCACATTAGATGATCGTAGTCAGCATATTGTTCGTTCACGTTGGTTAGAAGATAAAAAAACCACCTTGCAAGAGCTTGCTAATACTTATCACGTTTCGGCAGAGCGTATTCGCCAACTTGAAAAGAATGCGATGAAAAAACTGAAAGAAGCCGTGGGTGACTTCGGCTAGCTGTATAACTGGGAATTCATGAGGCTAATATCGAGAGATGTTAGCCTTTTTTGTTTCTGCTAGCTAATGCTATGATCATGTGTATAAGATGGGGATAAGTGTGAAGATCTAGAAAGGACTCGTCTGCGTTATAGGTGTTGACTGGCTTTGGCGCTTATATTTATATCCACAGCTTAGGAAGGATCATCACTACATGTAGTGGATCCTCTTATGTTGATCACCTTTATCAACGCAATTCACAGCTTTTTCCACAGGCGAACAAAAAAACAGCAATATAAAAAGAGTGCTGTTCTTTTTGATAACTTACTGTGGAAAAAGTTATAAAATAGTAGACTAAGAAATAGAGATCATAGGAAGGATACGATTGATGGAGATGTTTCAAATTCGTACAGTGCAGCAAGCTTATAAGATGCTCAGCGATCCTGGCGATAAAGCAATACTGGTTGATGTTAGAGATCTACAGTCATACCGCTTAGCTCATGCGGTTGGGGCGTTTCATTTAACTAATGAAAGTATGATTACTCTGATGAATGACGTTGACTTTGAACAACCGATATTTGTTATGTGCTACCACGGCATTAGCAGTCAAGGTGCTGCTCAGTACTTGATCCATCAAGGTTATGAAGAGGTATATAGTATTGATGGTGGGTTTGATCGTTGGAATAAAGAACAGTTACCAATTATTCAAATGGACTGATTTTTTTAAGGTAAAATAGATGCATAAATTAGCAGTTGTTGATCATCCTCGTGTCGCTCAGTCATTTGTAGACTATATGGCCTCTCGAGGCTTTGATGTCAAGATGATGCCAGAGCCTGAAGGAAGAGTCGCGTTATGGTTTTTGGGGGGCAGTGAACACCTTATTGAAATCGAAACTGAATTTGAGCGATTTTCGAATAATCTCGATGATCGGAAATATCAAGCAGCCTCTTGGAATGTGGCAGAGAGCCGTACTGCTAAATTTAGCTATTCTTCACCCAATTTATTAAAAATGGTGGTATCGCATTCTGGTCCCGTCACGTTGACGGTGATGGTTGTCTGCATGGTTATTTTTTCGCTGCAACTGCTTGGTTTCTCGCAGCCACTATTTTTGCTCATGCATTTTCCGACCACGGCTGATCAACAGTGGCAGTTATGGCGATTGTTTTCACACGCTCTATTGCACTTTTCCGTAACCCATATTGCATTTAATTTGTTGTGGTGGTGGCAGCTTGGTGGTGAAATAGAGAATAAAATAAGTCGCAATAAGTTATTACAGCTCTTTCTCTTCTCCGCCCTTTTCTCTGGCTTAGGTCAATACTGGGTTGAAGGTGGTAATTTTGGCGGGTTATCTGGAGTGGTATACGCTTTGTTAGGTTATATTTGGATTACAGGGACCCTCTCACCTAAGAGAGATTTGTTGATTGGAAAACCGATCATTGCTTTTATGTTGATATGGTTGGTTTTAGGTTTCGTTCAGCCCTTTATGGCAATAGCAAATACCGCTCATTTGGTCGGGTTGCTGAGTGGTTGTTTATTAGCATGGTTCGACAGTCAACGTTATAAAAGAGATTAGTGGTGATGGCCACTAATCTGAATTTTTGTGTTATTGATAGAGAAATTTGGTAAATAGTAGGTCTGCGACGACGGTTTGACCAGTTTCTATAAGCAGTAGTTCATTAATCTGTTTAAGGCTCTCTTTGCGGATCGCTTCTCGACCAGAAAGTGACTTAATCTGGTCTTCTCGCTGTTGGCCCAATATTGAAATAATCGCATCACGAACTAAAGGATTGTGTTTCTCTAGTATGGGGAGCAGAGCAATATCGGGTACCAAAAGATCAATGCGAACTTTTATGTAACCGAGCTTTTTGCCAGTGGTGACAAAATTGGTGGTGATATCTGGCTCTAAGGTGTAGTAGCCCAGTTGAGTATTGACTATTTCGCTCTCTTCGATTGAGAATGCGGAGAAACTAGGCGTTAGCGCCAATAAAAATAGGGCGAGTAGGGTATTCTTTTTCATTTTCTATTCCATTCGTCAGTAAATCGAGAGCTTAACGATATTCGTCTCGCTTGCTCCTTGATACAATAGTCGGCAGGAATAATAATTAATTAACTGCAAACCATCAAATTATAAATAGTCTCTGGTGGTTGCTGAAGAGAACATGTCAGATTTTAATCAAATGTACTTATCAGCATTACATAATGTTACTTGGGTTGATCCCAGTGAATTTACGTTTGCTAATGAACAACAAAAGCAGTGGTTATTGGCGCAGGACTCTCTTTCGCGTCGTTTAGAGAGCTGTTGCCAATCGCTTACGGTTTCATTATTAGAGAATGAAACCGTTGCTGCGAGCACCTTAAATACTCAAGAACTCTCTTTAGTAGGATCTATCGATTGTCTAAGACGTCAGGTTATCCTACATGGTGATGATTCTCCATGGGTTTTTGGTCGAACATTGATCCCAACCTCTTCCTTAATTGACCAAAAATATGATTTGGCTAGGCAAGGCAATATCCCCCTTGGCTTGACCGTTTTTAGTGTTAAAAATACTAGAAGGGATGCGTTACAAGTTGGTTCTATTGAAACGGCAGTAGGGAGGTTGCTAGCACGGCGCTCTCGATTATGGATGAACGAAAAACCGATGTTGGTTGCAGAGCTTTTTCTCCCTCTCTCTCCGGTTTATACAGTGGAAAGTATAGATGACAATGAGTAAAACGCGAGCCATTTGGCAGTTAACGCGCATGAATCGTCCTATTGGTAGCCTACTTCTATTATGGCCTACATTGTGGGCTCTATTTCTTGCCGCAGATGGTATTCCTCGTTGGGATGTGTTGGTGGTTTTTGTCTTGGGTGTTTTTTTTATGCGCTCTGCAGGGTGTGTCATTAACGACTTTGCAGATCGACACTTTGACGGTCATGTAAAGCGTACCTCGAAAAGACCGATCCCAGCAGGTTTAGTTAGTGGGAAAGAGGCGATTGTCATTTTTCTGCTATTAGGGATTAGCTCATTTTTGCTAGTGCTTACCATGAACAACTTGACTATTTTCCTCTCTTTAGGCGGTATTATCTTGGCTGCTGCTTATCCGTTTATGAAGCGTTTTACCCATCTTCCTCAACTTATTTTGGGTATGGCTTTTGGTTGGGCGATTCCAATGGCTTATGCTGCTCAATCTGGTGAACTTCCAGCACAAGCTTGGTTGCTGTTTGTGATTAATATTTTATGGACTATCGCTTATGACACTATGTATGCGATGGTTGATCGAGATGATGACTTGAATATTGGTATTAAATCGACCGCCATTTTATTTGGGCGCTTTGACAAATTGATTATCGGCTTGTTACAGCTCTCTGTGATTGCACTATTGATTTTTCTTGGTTGGTGGTTATCACTTGAAAATGCTTATTACTGGGGAGTATTAGCTGCTGCAGTACTATTTGTACATCAACAGCGCTTGATTCGAGAGCGTAAGCGTAAAGAGTGTTTACAAGGATTCTTAAATAATAACTATGTGGGAATGGCTCTGTTCATTGGCTTGGCCATCAGTGTTGTTTAACCACGTTTAAAAATAGAGAACAACCCTCAACATTGGTGGCTCAATGATTGAGGGTTGTTTTGTCATGTTGCTATTTTTAACTCTGTGTTATTGATTCATTACTGCTTCAATGGTTAGTTTTACTTCTGGTGATACTAGTGCTGATAAATCCATAGCGATATCTTCAATTTTTTCAGATACCACCTGACCTTCAGTATCAAAGTACCCTTCTGCTTTGAGGGTATTAAACAGAGTTGAGAATACGCCTTTATCGAAGAATTCAGGGGCATTGATACCATGTAAGCGGCTGAGTCTTTGAGCCATTACTTGACTCTGTTTTTCAAGCTCTGCTTTATCTAAATAAGGAGAGACTCTTAAGTGAGTAAAAGCAATCGCATAACGTTGCAGGGTTTCAGTGATAGTTCTTGCCAATAGATTTACTTGTAACAGTCGTGCGCTGTTAAGCTCTAATTGACTCTCTTTTTGAATAATGAGTTGTTGGCGTACTAACTCTTCAATATGCATCTCAACCATTGAATCAATATCTTTTACCTCGTACCTTAAAAACAGTTCTGCTTTTAAAAATGGATAGAGCTTTCTAACTTGCTCTTTAACTTGCTTAAGTGAGATTTTCTGATACTGAACAACGAGCTGAGCAATTAAAGATGGCAGCGCAAACAGGTGGATAATATTATTACGATAGTAGGTCATTAATATGGATTGTTGGCGATCTAGCGAAATGATCTGCCCTAATTTATCCTTTTCAGTGACAAATTTATCCAACTTAATGGCGTGCTCAATCAACTCCGAGGCCGAACTACTTGGTACCGTTGCCGTTGGAGAGTAAGGTACATTACGTAATAGCTCTAAATAGCACTCAAGTTGCCGTTCTAAATCTTCACGGCTAAGTGCTCTTTGACGAGAAGCAAGCAGCGCGGTTGAGCAAAGTGTCAGCGCATTGGCCGCCGCCGCATCATTAATATGTGTCATCATTTTGTTGGCTAGACTATTCACTACGGGACTCATCCACTGAGGTTTTTGAGGCTCAATAGGGTTAATGGACTCATGCCAGTCTGGAGCGTGTTCGTTTAGGTATTGATTGAGGGAGATAGGCTCACCAAAGTTCACGTACGCTTTACCAAAATTACGCAGCTTTCTCAACGTCCTTAATACCTGACCAGCATTCTCTTTCTCTTTACGTTTTCCTTGTAACTCTTTGGCATAAGTCGATACTTCCATAACGTGTTCGTAACCGATATAAACAGGTACCAAAGTCACAGGGCGGTTCAACCCTCTCAACATCGCTTGTATGGTCATGGAGAGCATGCCCGTTTTTGCTTGCAGTAAACGCCCGGTACGTGAACGGCCTCCCTCACTGAAGTACTCGACTGAATAGCCTTTGGAAAACAACTCTGCTAAATACTCTCGAAAAATAGTTGAGTAGAGTTTATTTCCTTTAAAACTTCGGCGAATAAAGAAAGCGCCTCCTCGTCTGAATATTGAACCAACGGGGAAAAAGTTTAAATTGATGCCTGCGGCAATATGTGGCGGAACCATCCCTTCGTTAAAGAGAACATAAGAGAGCAAGAGGTAGTCCATATGGCTACGATGACAAGGAACGTAGACTATCTCATGACCGTCTTGTGCTAGGCGTCTGACTGTCGCTGCATTGTTAATGTTCAGTCCTTGATATAGCTTGTTCCATAACCACCCTAAAAATCGACTGCCTGTTTTTACCATGTTGTAGGAGAAATCAGCAGCGATCTCTTCCATGATAGAGATTGCCTCTTTGCGCACTTTTTCTACCGATATGTTGCGAGCTTTAGCTTCATCTTGAATCACTTTCTCTATCGCTTTTGATTGCAATAGTCTTTTAAATTGCGTGTCACGATCAGGTAAGTTTGGACCAGATGCAGCCAGCTTTTGGCGAGAGAAGTGAATTCTAGCAACGCGAGCCAGTTTATGAGCAATCGCTTGGTCAGTACCATGATTGTCTGCCATATAACGCAGTGATACCACGGGACTGATACGAACCAGGCAGTCTCTTCCAGACGTAACAATAGCTTTGAATTTTTGTAGGCCATTTAGGGGTTGTAAGTGGGGTTTATTATTGCCCTCTTTACCCGGTTTTCTTCCCCACAAAACGGTGGTTGGTAATACTTGAATGTCTAGCTCTGAATCTTGCTGGTGCAGGCGAAGAAGTTGAGTGAAAAGTGTCATAGTGTGTTCAGGCAGATCGCTAGCAGGGTTAAAAAGCTTAGGGCCTGATGAAATAAAAACATAACGAGGGTAGAGTTTATCGCCGACTTTGATTGAGCCAAGGGGATCCGGCAGGCCTAACTGTAGAATACTTTTTTGTAGGGTAAGTAGATCTGTTTGGGAGCTGAAAGGTAGCGCGTACACAATGGGACGAGTTAGATCTAAATTGAGATCTTGCACTGGATTTGACGGGATAGAACTGCTGCGAACAAAGAGTGACAAAGGCAGTTTAATCAGTGATCGATAAAAATGTTGTCTAGTCGACATAGTACGTAATGAACCTCTATCAGCTAGGCCAGTTTAAAAGACCTAACTTAAAGTAATCAAAAAATGTAATTGCGCAGAATAGCAGATTACAATTTTACTGGTTAATATTTTGATTGTTTGAGCCGATTGGATCAAATCAGCTACGAGTATAACGTGCTTTCTTTATCTTCTTGATGATTAAAACTTCCAAATATAAATAATGCTGTATATACTCACAGTCAACTGTATAAAAAGACAGGTCAATTATGAAGCCCTTAACGCCGAGACAACAAGAAGTATTAGATCTTATTAAAGCTAAGATTGAAGATGTAGGAATGCCGCCAACACGAGCTGAAATTGCTCGCGCACTGGGTTTTCGCTCTGCCAATGCTGCTGAAGAGCATCTGAAAGCTTTAGCTAGAAAGAAAGCAATCGAAATTATTCCAGGTGCATCTCGAGGTATCCGCATCTTAGGGAAAAGAGGGAATGAAGATGAAGGGTTACCACTTATTGGACAAGTCGCTGCCGGAGAGCCAATCTTAGCTCAAGAGCATGTAGAGTCACACTATAAAATTGACCCGACTATGTTTAAACCGAAAGCAGATTTTCTGTTGCGAGTTCATGGCGAAAGCATGAAAGACATCGGGATAATGGACGGTGATCTTTTAGCTGTGCATAAAACTCAAGATGTGCGTAATGGCCAAGTTATCGTGGCACGTTTAGAAGATGATGTTACCGTGAAACGATTAGAAAGAAATGGTTCGAAAGTGCTGCTACACGCGGAGAATAAGGACTTTGCTCCTATTTCCGTAGATTTAGAGCATGAGCATATGGAGATTGAAGGCATTGCAGTGGGTGTGATTCGCAGCGCTAATTGGATGTAAATATTGGCAGGCTAAACATTAACGATATAACTTGCACTTGCTAATGATAGTTATTATCATTTAAGTGTATATTATAGGAGTTGAAGATGGCTTGCCAGAAAGGTTACCAAGTTCCCGCGAAATTGCTTCAGCCGATGTGGTTACGAAGTAGAGAGAGCCTAACAGACAATGGGCTCATTTATGATCCTATCGCCACAGCAGCATGTCAAAAGTGTCAATTGGCCCCAGAGTGCCTTTCAGATAATATCGATCAACAGCAGTTATTGCATGCCACACTCACCTTTGAGTGTGATGAATATGTAAAATCTTTTCTTAAAAAGCACGTTAATGGTTGGATTGTTAATGTTGGAGCTGGGTTAGATACTCGTTTCTATCGTTTAGATAATGGGCGCTGCCATTGGCTTGAACTCGACATTAACGAGC
Organism: Aliivibrio sp.; assembly: GCA_016764915.1. Classification (GTDB taxonomy): domain Bacteria; phylum Pseudomonadota; class Gammaproteobacteria; order Enterobacterales; family Vibrionaceae; genus Aliivibrio_A. The sequence goes on from JAESQY010000056.1 coordinate 15,112, forward strand.
ATCTATTATGGCGGCAACGTCTGTTTCATGCCAATGAGCGTTATCACATGCGTTGTGGTTCAGTGACCGACACCCAGTGGGTGAAGTCGATTCCTATTCCCGATAACGTGCCGATTTTAATTGTGTGCGAACAAACGCTGTTAGAGTGCAGTGAGCAGCAGGTCGCGCATTTTATACAGATGTTAGGCTGCCACTTTAATCATGCTCAGGCGTGTTTTGTTGTTGCTGGGGATATGTGCAGTACGCCGTTAGCATTAAAATTAGGTGCTGGGAAATATCGTCATGGGATCAGTAATCCTGCTCAAAAGTTCATTGGGTGGTTACCTTGGTCGCAGAGTGTATCAGTCAGCTCACCTATTGATAAGGAGTGTAACCGTTGGAATGTCTGGCAACGGTGGCTGGCGAAACTGCCTTTTTTAAAAAATCGCCTTACTCCAATTTTTGTTCATATAACATGGTAAATTCAGTTTAAACTTCCCATAGTTAAGTGTTCTTTTTAGTACAGTAAAATCAAACAAGGCGACGGTAATCAGTCGCCTCAAAACTTTCAAGATTAATGAATTTAAAATAATCGGTTTAAACCATTTAAAGCAGCCACACGGTAGGCTTCAGCCATAGTTGGGTAGTTAAAGGTGGTTTTAACAAAGTACTCTATGGTATTTGCGTCACCTTTCTGCTCCATGATCGCCTGTCCAATGTGAATGATCTCAGCTGCACGCTCTCCAAAACAGTGAATACCTAATATCTCTTTGGTCTCTCTGTGGAATAATATTTTCAAACTACCAATATCCATACCCGCAATCTGAGCTCGAGCAAGGTGTTTAAATGAAGATCGACCCACTTCATACGGAACTTTATCTGCAGTGAGTTGCTGTTCCGTTTTACCCACTGAACTGATCTCTGGAATGGTGTAGATACCCGTCGGAATATGATCGATTAGACTATCTTGAGCTTCACCTGTGGCGATGGCTTGCGCTGTAAATCGACCTTGATCGTACGCGGCACTTGCTAAACTTGGATAACCAATCACATCACCAACCGCGTAAATATGTTCAACTTCCGTTTGATAGCTGTTATTAACCGTCAGTTGACCTCTAGAATCTGGTTTTAAACCCACAGTCTTTAAGTTTAATTTATCCGTATTACCGGTTCTGCCATTAGCAAACAACAAGCAGTCAGCTTTCATTTTTTTACCTGATTCTAGATTTAGAATAACGCCATCGCTTACGCTATCAACAGATTCACAGGTTTCATCATTACGAGTTACCACGCCGCTATTAGAGAAATGGTAAGAGAGAGAGTCTGACATCTCATTATCTAAAAATGAGAGTAAGCGGTCACGAGTGTTGATCAAATCAACTTTAACCCCTAACCCACGAAAAATAGAGGCGTATTCACAGCCAATAACGCCAGCACCATAAATGATGATATGGCGAGGATCGTGTTTAAGAGAGAGAATAGAGTCACTGTCATAGATACGGCTATGGTTAAAATTCACTCCCGGTGGATGATATGGACGAGAGCCTGTTGCGATAACAAACTTATCAGCGCTATAAATATCAATGCTGCCATCGCTGTTTGTTACCGAGATAGTATTGCTGTCTGTAAATTGGGCTTCACCAAAAATCAACGAACAGTGATTTTTATCATAAAACCCCTGTCGCATACGTGTTTGTTTATCAATCACAGATGTGGCATGACTTAGAATATCAGAGAATGTGGAGTGGATCGTAGAGTTATTCGCACAGTAAATAGGATTTTGATTAAATTCAGTAATACGGCTTACTGCATGACGAAGTGCTTTTGAAGGAATGGTGCCCCAGTGTGTACACCCTCCACCAACACTTGACTCTCTTTCAATAATGGCAACGTTTAATCCTGATTTGGTCAGACCCATTGCCGCACCTTCGCCACCGGGACCACTTCCGATGACAATGACGTCAAAATGAGAGGTATTGTTTTTTCTTCTTCTTGGCATATCAGAACCTTCTTAAATGTTCGAGCTCACATGACGTTATTATTATATTGCCGTTTTGTAGGGCTTTATGGCGTGATGTGTTGAGTAATATTATGCACATTGTAACCTTTTCCTTTCTTGGTTATGCAATCTTATTATAATAGGGTGGGAGTGATCACGTAGTCGTTTTAAATGTAGCGGCAACTTTCGGTTATCTGGGTTTGCAGTCGCTGCTGGTTCACGATAATGTGGGCGCAGCGGAGTGATCAAACTAGGTCTCTTATCTAGGAATCCAATTACCACGTAAAGAGTAATTTAATGTCATCTGTATATGAAAACACAGAAACTGCAATATCCCATAAAAGTATTAAGAGACAGGAGCCTTTAGGGATTCGTGCGCAGCAGAAAGAGAAAACGCGCCGCTCTTTGATTGATTCTGCTTTTATTCAACTCAGTGCAGATCGAAGTTTTTCTAGTCTGAGTTTACGTGAGGTTGCTCGAGAAGCTGGTATTGCCCCCACGTCATTCTATCGTCATTTTAAGGATATGGATGAGCTTGGCTTAACCATGGTTGATGAAGGTGGATTGATTTTGCGTCAGTTGATGCGTCAGGCCAGGCAACGAATTGCTAAAGAGGGGAGCGTGATACGAACATCTGTTGAAACCTTCATGGAGTTCGTAGAGAGCCGTCCCAATGTATTCAGATTACTATTACGTGAACGTTCAGGTACGTCACCCGCTTTTCGAGCAGCAGTAGGCCGAGAAATGCAACATTTTGTCGCGGAACTTACGGAGTATTTAATTGCCAATACAGGAATCCCTTATGACAATGCGTATACTCAAGCCGAAGCATCAGTAATCTTAGTGTTTAGTGCAGGAGCAGATGCACTGGATCTTAACGAAAACAGTAGAACTGAGTTGTCAGAGCGCTTAATTGTACAATTGAGAATGATATCTAAAGGCGCCTACTATTTTAGAAAAGAAAATGAAAATCAAACACAGAAGATATAACGTTCACTTTTGAAACTATAGGTCGTTATTATGCAAAAAGAACAGATAAATACAGAAAGAAAAACCTTAGTGCTGGCTTTTATTGCTGGATTAAGCACGAGTGCTATTTGGGCAAGTCTTACGATTAGTGAGTTTACCCTCTCAATTTTTCCAATTATCACCTTGGTGTTAGTGATTCAAAATGTCTACCAAGAGTATTTGAAAGAGCCGATGACAGAAGGAACACCTCAACTTTCCTTAGCGTGCTTCTTTGTTGGAACGTTTGGATATTCAGCGTTCGTTAGAGCTCAATACCCAGAAGTAGGTTCAAATTTTCTGGCTTTAGTGGTGACGATGGTGTTGGTTATCTGGGTTGGAGCGAAAACAGGCGTATTTACTCGTTCTCCAACAGAGAAGTAAATAGTGTCACCCATACAAAAAACGAGCTCATGAGCTCGTTTTTTTAGAAGTGAATATTTTATTTTCTTTCTAAGAAAACACCGGCTTCCATATGATGGGTATAGGGGAACTGATCAAACAGGGCAAATCGAGTAATTCGATGTGTTTGAGTTAATAGTGCCAAGTTCTCTTTTAAGGTGTCTGGATTACACGATATGTACATGATGCGCTCATAACCTTGCACCATTTTACAGGTCCCTTCATCCATACCAGAACGAGGTGGATCGACAAAGATGGTGTTGCAGTTATAGCTTTTAAGATCAATCCCCTTATCTTGTAAGCGGCGGAACTCTCGCTTACCTTCCATCGCCTCAGTAAAATCTTCAGCGGACATGCGAATGATCTGTACATTCTCGATGTTATTGGCTGCAATATTGTACTGCGCAGAGTCCACCGAAGGTTTAGCCAGCTCAGTGGCGAGTACACGATTAAAATTTTTGGCTAATGCCAAAGAGAAGTTGCCATTACCGCAGTAGAGTTCTAACAGATCACCTTGGCTATCTTGGGTCGAGTCAACGGCCCATTCCAACATCTTTTGAGCCACAATGCCATTTGGCTGGGTAAAGCTGTTTTCTACTTGCTGATACGTTAATACATCATCATACACTTTCAGTTTTTCGATGACATGTTCTTGGTCTAACACTATTTTCATCTTACGAGCACGGCCAATGATGTTTAGGTTGAACCCTTCATCATTAAGACGCTGCTTAAGTGCTTTTGCTTCTGATGTCCACTCACCGTCAAGTTGGCGATGGTATAATAGAGAGACCAATATTTCGCCACTGAGCGTTGATAAGAAGTCAACTTGAAATAGCTTTCTTCGTAGTGTGTCATTCTCTTTCATCGCCTCAATAAGCAGTGGCATGACATCATTGATTAAACGGCTGGCAGGTAGAAAATAGTCTACTCGGTATTTTTCACGTGTCGCCTGATCGAACATGACGTAGTACATCTCATCGCCTTCATGCCACACTCGAAATTCAGCACGCATACGATAATTTTCGGCAGGGGAAGGAAACACTTCCAATTCAGGTACATCAAATTCAGCAAAAGTTTCTGTCAATCGTTGTGCTTTATCGTCAAGTTGCTGCTGATAATTTGCTGGGTCCATGATTGGGTTGGCCATTCTTTTCCTCACACTGCTCAAAATAAGAGCGCCGATTTTATGCTAATAATGGATGAAGTCCAGTGTTGAACTAAGATTTCTTCTAATTTTCGACTCATTAATTATTGTTATATTTGTTAATCAACTATAGACAAACATCATCAACCTCACTACTATCTGCCTTAAGCTGGTTAGCCGTCTATACGGCTTTAGGGAATTTGGTGTAAATCCAAAACTGACGCGCAGCGGTAAAAGAGAACGAAAGTACGCGGGATACCCAGACACTGTCATAAGAAAAATGATGGGAAGTCGTTACTGTAGGTGGCATCAGCCAAGCTCTTAAGTCCGAATACCTGCCAGCACCTGACTGTTTATATCAAATAGTTTGGAAAGGAATTTACGCGATTTAGGATACGGAAAAATGAAAAAAGCAATTTTAGCGACGCTGATAGCATCGTCGCTCACTTACACCTATAGCTCTACTCTTTTAGCTGAAGAAGTAACGGATACCATGGTTGTTCTTGGCCGTAGTGATTACGCAAACAGCATCGAAAATATTGCTGCTAACGTGACTGTTATCGGTCAGGATGAAATTCAATCAAGCGGTGCAAAATCTTTAGATACCCTGCTTCGTTCTCGTGCTGGCATTCAAGTTTCTGATACCAATAGTGGCCCGGTTTTCTCAATGCGTGGCTTTAGTGGTGGTCAAGCTGCACACAATACACTTATTTTGGTTGATGGACGCAAGCTGAATAAGCAAGATCTTTCAGCCCCTCAGTTAAGCTCAATCCTACTTTCACAAGTTGAACGTATTGAAATCCTTTCGGGTAGTGCCGGAGTGCTGTATGGCGATCAAGCCGTAGGCGGGGTGATTAATATCATCACGAAATCTGGAACCGAAGATGGCGGTGAGATATCACTCAGCGCAGGCAGTTTTGATTCGCGCGCTGGCAGTGTCAATGTATCACGTAAAATCTCAGACACTTGGGGTCTGTTTGTCAGTGCAAGCCAAGATAATAGTGATAACTACCGCGAACACAATAGACGTGAAACCGGTAACCTGTTAGGTCGAGTAGAGTACAAAAACGAAGATAGAGAGTTTTTTACTGAGTTAAGTTATTACGATAACTACCGTCAATATGCTGGATCGTTGACAGAGCAGCAGTTTAAAGATGATCCTAAACAAGAAAACCCTGCGTACCCTGACGATTATAGTCATGAAATCACTCGTGCTATCAGAGTTGGTTATAAGCAAGCGATTGTTGACAATTGGAAGCTGAAAACAGATCTGTTCTTTGATAAGACAAGTGGTTCTGGTATCGCATGGGGAGGGGAGAATACAAAAGAAAATTCAGAATTAGTTGGTACAGCTCAAGTAGAGAATCGTTTTTTTTCTACAAGGGGTGAAGGGAGCTTTTTGTTTGGTTTAGATGCAGCAGATAGATCTCATGACTATTTGTCTTCTTCTACTGATAGAGATAATAATCAGTCCATATATAGTGCTTATACTCAGCTTCATTATCCATTACTTAACTCTTTAACTCTAGTTACTGGCGGGCGTTACAGCCTAGCTGAAGATGATATTACAGATAAAGTTAAGTTTAAAAATGGTATGAAGCTTAATGATAGTGCAGAGGCATTTGAGTTAGGACTAAATTATCGTATTTCAAGAGGACATAAGCTGTATGTTCGTGGTGAAAGCAACTTCAGATTTGCAGATATTGATGAACAAGCTTACACCTCTCCAGGGGTTAATGGACTAAAGCCACAAACAGGGGTTTCATTAGAAGCAGGATGGGCATTTATTCAGCCAGAGTATTCAGTAAAAGTAGATATATATAACTTACGTATAGAGGATGAAATTATATTTGATAAGGATGCTCAGAAACCTATTGGTGGTGGCTGGGCTGGAGCAAATGTAAATGCTGATGAGTCAGAACGAAATGGTATCAGTTTAGCCGTAGACTATTTTGTGATTGATTCAATTTTGGTAGGTGCTGAATATCATCTAATAAAGTCTGAATTTACTGATGGAGTTAATAAAGGTAAAAAGCTGCCTTGGGTAGCGGAGAACTCTGCTCGCACTTATGTTAACTATGATATTTCGACTTCTTGGCAGCTCTTTGTCGAAGGTGTCTATACTGGCTCACATTATGAAACTAGTGACAAACAAAATAGTAAGCAGAAACAAAACTCATACTGGTTAACAAATGCAGCTATAAATTACTCAAACTCTGATTGGTCTGCATCTGTTCGTGTAGATAACTTATTTGATGAGTCATATGCATCAAGTGCAGATAGTGATAGTTGGAGCTCTTATTATTATTCAGGTGATGGACGTAAATTGATGGTTACGGGTAGCTACCAATTTTAGAACTTAACCGCCTTCGGGCGGTTTTTTTGTGCATAAAGAAGCGCAAGCCAGTATGATGACCTTGATTTATTACTAAGGTGATTGTGTGTCTAAGCGAATACTCATATTTGATTCCGGTATTGGAGGTCTTTCTGTCTATCAGGAGATCCGCAAAAAAATACCTCAAGCTCAATACATCTATGCGTTTGATAATGAAGCTTTCCCCTATGGAGAGTTATCACCTGCTGTGCTTATTGAGCGCACCAGTAAGATCGTTCTTGAATATGTGTGCTTACATTCGGTCGATTTGGTCGTCATTGCCTGTAATACGGCCAGTACCATTGTTCTTCCAACGCTGCGGTCACTGCTAGACATTCCAGTCGTCGGTGTGGTTCCTGCTATAAAACCAGCCGCATTAGCTTCCAAGACTAAAACGATCGGGCTATTAGCAACACCTGCAACTATTACTAGAGCTTATACACACGATTTGATTGAGCAGTTTGCTGCAGACAGTGAGGTCTTGCTTATTGGATCCACACGTCTGGTTGAAATGGCGGAAGAGAAGCTGATAGGTAAAGAGGTCGATTTAATAGAGCTTCAAAGTATCATTCAGCCTTGGATAGGTGTGATTGACTGTATCGTTTTAGGTTGTACACATTTTCCATTTCTAAAAAGTGAAATTCAAACGATCATTAACAGTGTGATGATTATAGATTCGGGCGAGGCCATTGCGAGAAGAGTGGTTGAATTGCTAGGACAGAGTGTTGAGGCTGCTATAGGGGATAATGTGGTCTATTGCAGTGCTGTACCCGTAAAGGCAACAGCACTGGATAATAGTTTGAACCTGTTAGGACTGAGCGCGGTTAAGCTTCGTGCTCTTCAGTCGTTTTAGGATCATTAGCAATACGAACCTTCAAGGTACGCTGATCAAAGTCGTGATTATTTAGTTTTTCAATTGCATTGTCTGTATCAGCAGAAGCCATGACAACGAAACCAAATCCACGTCTTTTACCTGTGCGCTTGTCTTTCATTAAACGTACTGCAAAAACTTCACCGTATTCAGAAAATAGTTTGCGAACATCTGCTTCATTAGCACGATAAGGCAAGTTTCCGACATAGATAGTTTTGCTCGATTTCTTTGGATCAATAGACAAAGAGATTGAGTTAGTGCGTTTTAGGTTATTTACAGTAAAGCCTGCAATGAGTGCGCCTAATACAAATGCAATTGATGGATCAATTGGAACAAATTGCATAGCGACTGCGCCGATAACGGCGATTAATATAATAGAAGTAAGAGATTTCATAATAAAACAATAATTTTCATATTAAAGAGAAAGATAAGAAACTGAATTTAACATTAAAGTCACAACGATATTACGTTCATTACTGACTAATTACCAATCAATCATTGTGACGCTCTTCAAATGTTGATTATTTAATCGTAAATTAGCCAATTGGTTGTTAATTATTCGATCAAATTAAAATAAGCAAAAATTGCTTGCCATCACATTTAATCACTCTATAATCCCGCCTCGTTGACAGGATATGAGATTTAAGCAGTTCATAAGTGTTAATGTTTATATTGAATGAGTTGAGGCGTTAAAACCAGACTTCCTATTCAGTATAAATAGAGTTATCAAGAAGGTTTAAATTATCCCTTGACATTCTAAACGGTCAGCGTAGTATACGCGGCCTGGCTTGCTGAAGTGCAAAACACTAAAGCGTTGAAGTCAAAGCTCTTTAACAATTTGACCATGCAATTTGTGTGGGCACTCATGAATAGATTATCACAAAATAATCTCAATGAACTGAGTGGCCTTAATCAATAAGTTTCGACTTGTTGACACAGTCAAA
>JAESQY010000057.1 GCA_016764915.1 Aliivibrio sp.
GAAATGTCGATTATGCATAGAGTAATTATCGACCTAGCTTCTTGTTATGCCGTCATCCCGGACTCGTTCCGGGATCCATTCTTAGCTTCTCAAAAATACATTTACTAACCCAACTTAACTTCCTTGGACACATCGTTGAGCAACTTGATAAGCAATAGCATTGATCTGTTCTTGGTTATAGGTAATACGGTTTAATTTCGGAATGGTACCGACCAATTGCTTATGATTAATAATCGGAAAAGGAGACTTTGTCTGAGTTGTAACGTACCAACCAGGAAAAACTAAAACAGGCAGTGCTAATGTGGATTGGCCAACAGCTTTGGTTAACCATTAATTAACTCACCCACCCACCCCGATTTGTCTAGCCTACTATCTAGCAAGAAATCAGCCCCTATTTTTATGAGAGTTCATGTTATTTTTTTTTTACCATTTAGTTTTAAAAAGAATAATGCTATACTGTATGCGCATACAGTATAGGAGGGAAGGATGATAGATTACGCAACAGTGACATTTCAAGAAAATGCCACAAAAACACTCGTTGAAACAGTAGATCAACTAAGAATTCAAGCGAATAAGCTGTTAGACGAAGATACTCGTGGTCAAAAAGGCCAGTTCATGACTCCAGCCTCTGCTGCTTATGTTCTTGCTGGTATGTTTCGTAACCTCGATGGTGAACTCAATATACTAGATGCTGGTGCCGGTGTTGGTTCTCTATCAGCAGCCTTAGTCCAACGTGCTCTAAATGATTTTAAACCAACTATTATCAATGCAAACGCATGGGAGTTAGAAGATGTTCTCGTTGAGAGCTTAAACCGTTCATTAGCGCTTTGCCATGAAGCAAGCGACGAATCTCAAGTTGCTTGGAATTCCCAAGTAAACAACATTGATTTCATTCAGAGCGCGGTTGATATTCTAAAAGCACGTGAAAATGGAGAAGCAACATCCACTTTTAACAAAGCTATCTTAAATCCACCATATTTGAAGATTGCCGCAGCCAGTAAAGAACGAAAACTTTTAAGGAGTGTTGGTGTTGAAACTGGTAATTTATATTCTTGCTTCGTAACATTGGCCCTGATGCTTCTGGAAGACGGAGGTGAACTTGTCGCTATTACTCCACGTAGTTTCTGCAACGGACCATACTTCAATGACTTTCGTCGTGTCCTGCTAGATGGTAACAACCTGAGCAAGCTTCATATCTTCGAAAGTCGTACTAGGGCATTCAAAGGCGATAAAGTTTTACAAGAAAACGTAATCTTTCATATCGTAAAAAATGAAACTCAAGGGCAAGTTGAGATTACATCGAGTACATGTGCCGATGATCCAGTGCCATTGGTTCGCATGGCTGAGTTTAAAGAAGTAGTAAACCCTAATAACCCTAACCGTTTTATTCATATTATTACTAACAATGAACAAGCAGAAATCGCTACTCGTATAGGTAGTATGCCGTGCTCGCTAGAAGACCTTGGTATTGATGCTAGTACAGGGAAAGTAGTGGATTTTCGAACTAAACCAAATCTTCGTCATGATCCAGCAGAAGATACCGTACCACTTATCTACCCAATGCACTTCCGGGATGGCATGATTGTGTACCCTGTAGAAAGCAAAAAGAAGCCGAACGCGATTGCTTTGAACACTGAAACACTGAAACAAATGATCCCGAACGGAACTTACGTTCTAACTAAGCGTTTAACATCTAAAGAAGAAACTCGTCGTATTGTTGCTGGTCTTTACACGGCTGATTTATCAGATGCCTCTGTAGTTGGTTTCGAAAACAAAACAAACTATTTCCACGCAAATGGTCAACCTCTGGAATTGGATTTTGCAAAGGGGTTATGGGTGTACTTGAACAGTAATATTGTTGACCAGTATTTCCGTCAGTTTAACGGTCATACGCAAGTTAACGCTACAGACCTTCGTATACTGCGTTATCCTACTCGTGAACAACTAATCACAATCGGGCAGACTGTAGAACAGTTCAATCAAGAGCTATTTGATGAAGTTGTAGATAATCTCTAGGGTTCCAAGCAAAAGCTAGGTAGACGCCTACCTAGCTTTTTAAAGGTTAACTAATTGCCCTAGCGTCTTTTCCTGTTGTACTAGAATATTCTTAGATGCACCTTCCAGCCCTCACAAATATGACCACTCGACAAGGTTTTTCATATCAGTTTGCCTACTTGATGCTTGCTTCCACTTCATATAAGCAATTGTAAACCAGTTCTATTCTTACCATTTATTTTGGCAAAAGCTATAAAACCTTGCTGTCGAGCATAGTCTACTTCACCATCGGTTGTAACAGCATCGAAAATCCACAAAGCATCTAGTTCTTCACTCCAAAAGAACAAATCTGGTAATCGGTCATTTAGCTCAAATACAACCCCAGCACTTCGAAGAATCTCTTTCTCTGAATCAATAATGCGCGAGCCGTTTCCGTTATCAATGTAGATAGGTTCAAACCCCGGTAGACATCCAGGCGCATATTCTTTATGGATTGCTTTAATCAATACCGAATGTTTGCTTCCGTTATCAAGTTGCGCAGTTCTAAACTTTTGCTTGAAAAGCCCGAAGCTCTGCTCTCTCATCACTGGCTACCCATGCACTTAGTTCAAGGTCCAAGTCGCTTACGTAACAAAAGAGTACTTTCCTTAATGATTCAGACAACCGATATGAACGATAACTTTAATTTGTAAAATACTTTTTCTACGGCACCAATAGAGAACAAAAGAACAAAAGAACAAAAGAACAAAAGAACAAAAGAACAAAAGAACGAAAGAACAATACACTTTTCACGTACCTGCTCCCTATCAATTTGATGTTCTCTCCCCGCGGCAGTATCTTCACATGCGTACCAACTTAAGAACATGTTGCACCGTCGTAAAACATAAAGCAATTCTTTGAGGCGCTAGTCATCCAGCTTTTTTCATAGCATAGCAAACACCGAATCTCGACGGTCATCTGTGTATAGAGCCAACTTGTCCAAAACATCAGTGATTCGGTCTTTGGTTACACCTTGATATGAATCAGGTACAACAATTACTCCCTGCGCCAACAGTCATCACGATAAGCAATCTTCACGTGCTCTATAGCCATGAAAAATCCTATTGCTGAATCAGTAGATTTCGTGAAGGATCTTCGAGGATCCAAAGATACGAACCATCTACCAGATTTTTAACAATTGATTGGCGCTCCGCAACTTTTTTCCAGGTTAGGTACGTAGTAGTGAAACTAACACCTGACTTGCCGTTCCTTGCTGCAAATGCTTCTAGGCTTTGCTTTTTATTAATATCGACTTCACCATCACTAGTTACAGCTTCAATGACCCATAAGTGATTTGTAACTGGATTCAGTAAAAGGACGTCTGGCATTGCATCATCAATCGTCAGTTCTAGACCAGCTGCCGCTAATGTTACTCGCTCGGCGTCTGTAATACGGTCACCGTCGCCATCATCAACGTAAACTACTTCATAGCCCGATAAAAAACGCGGTGCGTAAACATCACGACTTAGACGAATCAAACGACTGTGTGGAGTGTCTATCGTTGCAGCTATTTCTTGAGCTTGAGCCGCTTGGAGTCCTAGTCGTTCACGTTGCACATCTGCTTCCATCCATGTGTTAGCTAACGTTCTCCACTCTGGAGCTAAGAGAATCGAAATGAAATCATTAGCTAACCTATATGCAGAGTTAGAAGACTTGGCAACGGGGTGACCAGAACTAAAGTTGGAACTAGAATCTAAATACACTTTCTCAACTGCACCAATTTCCCATAATGGCTTGAGCCAATAGTCTCGACCTTCACGATCAAGTTTGATGTTATTACCACGCTGTAATATACCAACGTGGGTACCAATATGGGCTACAGAAGCACCATCGCAGAAACGAAGCTCTTCCCTGGCTGCTCTCGTGTACCAACTCTGTTCATCACATAAAAGTGAGTACACTACATCAATCGTGTTGTCCGTGTTACGGTCAATGATTCTTAGAACTTCTGTAACACGCTGCTTAGTCACACCTTGATAGCTATCAGGAACTACTTGTTCTCCTAGCTCCAGCGCACTTGCTCTACGTGCAATAGCATTATCTTCAATGCCCATACCTAACCCTCATCTAGTACGAAAGCCAATATACTAAGGCACCTATAAACCTTGTCCATTGAAATCAGTTAAAACATTAAACATGATTATTTACTAAGTACTTTCAGGGTAAGCAGTACCAAGCTACCCATTCCTATTTGTCAGAACTCTACGCATCTAACATTTCGGCTTCTAGCTCCATATCTCGAACATATGGAACAAAAAGTCCATAAGCTAACAGTAAAAATATCGAACGTAATTTCGGTTAATCTTTTAATTCTAAATATAATTTTTTAAGTAAAAAAGGAATCTGACTATGCGCTATCTAGCCATCGATGACAGTTAGCAGCTCCTTGTCTTAGCTTTCTGTCCAAGTGTTCGCAATAGGCGCCTACCCTTGAAGTGTTCCCACAGGGCCTGTAAACAGCCGAGTAAACTCTGTTGCGAGTCTAATCCAGTTCTCTTGTGGTATGTTCAGTCTATTCAATATCTTCGACGACTCTAGGCTAATCGCTCCACGTTTCTCATCCCTAATTATCCACCCAGAGTCATCAACTAATTGTAATTAATCCTTGGAATTAAACATCAGCCCTGTTGGCATCATCCCCCACAAATAGCAACAGTGTTTATAGGCGCATTGTACAGGGGCACAAGCAAAGAGCCTGTTAATATTATAGCTGTACAACCGCTATTCGCGGCTATGAGTCTCATCAAGTAGCAGTTTGATTAGTTAAAAGCAAAGGCTAACTAAGGTAAGGAAATACCTTAGTCAGAGAGATATTGCCTTGACGGAACCAGGGGTTCCATATTGCTATGTTTTGCATCCTTAGAAACTATGAAGTCCCCATAAAATAATTAGAATAACAAAATATACTAAACCACAAAAATCA
>JAESQY010000058.1 GCA_016764915.1 Aliivibrio sp.
AATAAGTTTTTCAATAACTTGTTCACGTAATACGTCTAACTCAGGCAGTGGTTGCCCTTTTTGTTCCGCGTTTATTTTTACCGTTTTGATCGCAGTATCAATATCACTTTTTAATACAACACCATCATTAACGACAGCAACAACGCTGTCTAACTCTACCGGTTCTGAAGATACCGCGCTGCTCACTATTATCAGTAGTGCGCTAAATATAGGAGACTTCCAATTTTTCATATTTTCTTCCAATGCATAGCACAATAGGGAGCAGTAAATGGCTGCGCACTGTAGCACAGCTAAAATTTGAACTCATTATTATGGCAATTTTTCTGTTAAAAGAGCTAACGTTAGTTATTTAAATAAAATGGACGACCATAACTAAGGGCGTTGCCACCCTCGCTAGAACCTACAGCTGTATTATTACCTAAGCCTCGTATACCAACAGTGAAGCCTATGTTTGATTCATATTCAGGCCCTGGTGTTGGTGTTCCTACACCGCCAGGCCAGTCTCTAAGTTGGTAACTGTAAGTCAATCCGAATGACCAACAGTCACTGATGTAAGTAAAACCAGCCAACGCTTCGATGGTGATATCTTCATTGGTATCATGAAAATATTGCCCTTTAACAGCCCAGCTTTTATTTACATCGTAACGAGTGAGGATACCGGCTTGAGAGATACCCTCTTCGGTATACTCATTACTGTCCTCTTCAATAAATTCGACGGTTTTTCTGATGTACTCTTTGGTGACATAGCGATAGTTAAGCTGAATGTAACCCTGATTGTGACGATACTCGATGGTGTTGTTTAATAACTGCACCTGTTCAAGGTTGGTGTCATATTGTAGACCACCGTGGTAGAACAGATAATCAGCATAGTTAAAGTCAGTTTCAATGGCCCAGGCACTTTTATCACTTTCCGATGTACTGTCTTTAGATGATGCGTTTTCAAAGTAGTAAATTTGGCCAAAAGCGATGTTCATTCGCTCTTTGTACTGGTCATCTAAAAAGCGCGTGGTTGCGCCGACACTGATCTGGTTTGCTGCGGAGATATAATCGACGCCACTGTATTTACGGCTGCGAAACAGACCATAATAGTCAGTTTGTAACAGTGTAGAGTCATAACCACTGTAGATATCATCTTGCTCTACATCCTCCACATACAAGTATTGAATCTGAGGTTCTAACGTTTGTAAATAGTCATCTAAAATGAGGGTTGGCCTTTCAAAATACAGCACGCCACTGGTTTTGAATTCAGGTACTGTGCGATTCGCTTCCTTTTCAAGATCTTGCAGCTCTGTGATTGAGTCATCAAACTCTTGTTGGTAATAGGTATACATTACCTTTGCTTCTGACGTCACAGACCAACCAGGCGCTGCAAAGGGCAGTCGCAGAGCTGGTTCAATATGCAGACGAGTGGCTGAAGGTTTCGTTTCGTCATCCGTTTCCAAGCGACTGACATGACTGATTATATTGAAGTCGAGATCTTTGAAAAACTGGGGTGCGTAGTAATTAAACTCAACTTGTGGCATTAATCGATACGGTTTAGTCGTATCATCAAGGACTTGGAAATTACGAACTCGAACTGTGGTGTCCCAGTTTTGTACTCGATAGGAGGCTTCAGCGGACTGTAGTAGCTGGCCATCTTCACGGTTACCGATGCTTGAGTTGAGATCTCTAAAATAGTCAATGTCGCTGACTTGGGTATAATCAATCTCAAACTTCCAATTTTCTTGAAAAATGCCGTTATGAGACCAATTTCCTGCCCAGCGCGAGTCTCGATCAAGGAATGCTTCATCTTCAGCTAAAAATTCAAGGTCGAAGCTGCCTTCTCCTACATCGACGAGATACCTAAATTCACCAAGAAATTGTGTGCCACGTTTTTCCATATAATTAATTGTAGTGGTGGCATCATAGTTTTCGGCAAGATTCCAATAAATTGGAACCGTAACTTCGATACCATTTTTACTGTCAAATTTTAAGCTAGGAATTAATAGACCCGTTTTTCGAGTATCGCCCACCGGGACTGTTAAGTAGGGAGTGTAAAAAATGGGCACGTCCAGAATTTCAAAACGCGCATTATAAAAATGGGCCCACTCTTCACTCTCATCGTAATCGATTGAGGTCGCACTAAACTTCCAGCTATTATCATCAACCGGACAAGTGGTAAATGAACCATCTTCCATTTTATAGATAGCATTACCACTTTTGAAAATATGCTCTGCTTCGCCACGGGAATTTGCACAACGTAACTCAAATTGAGCATTAGTCATGGTGGTTTCTTCAGTATCTAAATTACGAACGACTTTATCTGAAGTGGTGATCATATCAGTATCAGTAAAAACCACATTACCTTCGGCTGTCACGATATTTTCAGGTTGGTGAAGAGTGATTTTATCGGCTTCGACGGTTTTTAGGCCTTGGGTGATGATCACATTGCCTTGGTAAGTGGCGCGATTATTGTTACTGGACTCAACACTGTCCGCTTGAATGGTGACAGGTAGTTGCTTGCTGTCTGTTTTACTCGCTGATTTTTTTTCAGCATTACGCTTTTCGCAATAGTTTTCAGGTTGCTGACAAGAACCTTCATCGTCTTGACTATTGTTTTGATTCATTGAGTTGTTATTGGCTAGTGCTAGCGGGGAGGAGAGGGAGATCCCAATCATCGTTGCGAGTAGAGAGCGTGAAGTAAAAGACATCGAATTGAACTTTCCTGTTTGTTATATTTGATGTGTTGATAGACTCAATACAAATATGGACGTATCCTGAGCATATTATCCTCTATCTTAAAGGAAATTGCACATGCCGACACCCTTTTTGAGACAGGAAGTAAGGTAAAAAATTCATTGTTTGAGAGCTAAATATGCATATTTTTGGGAAATTGTTGGGTGTTTTTTTTGGTTCGCTATTTGGCGGTATGCTCGGTGCTGCGTTTGGTCTGTTTATAGGGCACCATTTTGATAAAGCGAAAAGCCGAGCAAGAGGAGGGTTTAGCTTTCAAAGTGGCGGCTCCCAATCTGAGCGTCAGGCTGAGTTTTTTCACGCCGCCTTTTCAGTGATGGGGCATGTAGCAAAAGCAAAAGGACAAGTCACACAGCAGGAAATCATGCTAGCGAGTACGATGATGGACCGAATGAGTCTGCATGGCGAACAGCGTAAAGAGGCGCAAAATGCTTTTCGAGAAGGTAAAGAATCAGAATTCCCTCTTGAAGACGTTTTACAGAAAGTTCGTCAATCAGCCAGTGGCCGTCGTGATCTCATTCAGTTTTTCTTAGAATTGCAAATCTCAGCAGCCTTTGCGGACGGTGAATTGCATCCAAAAGAGAGAGAAGTTCTACATACGATAGCTGCGGCGCTCGGTTTTTCGGCGGCTCAACTAGAAAAACGTCTAAAAATGCAAGAAGCTGCGTTTCGCTTTCAACGAGGGGGTGGCAATCATCAAGGCAACTTCCAAGGGGGTTGGGGAGGAGAAGCTTCGCAAGCGAATCAACTAAGCGATGCATACAAATTGTTGGGGGTCAGTGAAGATGCGGATGCTAAAGAGCTAAAACGTGCTTATCGAAAATTGATGAATGAGCACCATCCCGACAAATTGGTGGCGAAAGGTTTACCCCCTGAGATGATGGAGATGGCGAAAGAGAAAGCGCAAGAGATCCAAGCGGCTAATGATTTGATAAAAAAAGTGAAAGGCTTTTAAAGCATTATTAAATAGAGAGTAGGGAAGTGCCTTTACTCTCTGTGTGTGATTTATTCGTTGAGGCGCCAATCATAATCAAAACTTATCTCTCCAGAATAATTATTCAAATCGCTTCTGTACTTAGCAAGGTGTTGAAATAACGCTTTGTTATCCCCAAAATCATTATTGAACCAATCGTAAATTGAGGATAACTGCACTCCCTCTTTTTGCATTTCAGCCCCTTTCACACTGTTAATAAAATCAGCGGCGGATTTATCTAATAGTTGTTGAGTATTCTCTGCAGTAAATACTTTTGATTGTAAATTGGGACAACCTAAACTGGCACAGTTAACGGCATAGTGGGTTCTAGGATCTTGCCAGATAGGGCGAAGAATTCGGTGCTCAATGTCGTTGAGAGTTAATTTTTTTGAGTTAATCACTACAATGTTATCCCCCCACGGACCAAAGCTAAATAACCCGCCTAATTTAGTGATCGATTTAAGGGGATAATTCTCTAAGATAAGGTTCACAGTGAGGGCATTATACAAATTGACCCAGTAGGCATACTGCTCGGCTCGATTAAAGTGCCTAGGATCCAAACTGCTCAGTTCTGATAAATAGTTCTGTAGATTCTGTTTATCAACATCCGTTACTTTTGCATATTGAAAGAGAGTTTGAGAGTCACTTTCAATGAGGTAGCTATCCAATATTTGTTGCCATTGCTCATGTGAGATAGAAGCGCTGCTCTGTTCATTACTGGCATCCCAAAAAGGCCACAATTTTGCTTCAGGAGCGGCGAGGCTATTGTAACTGAGCAGTAGCATTATTAGTGAGAAGAGATATTTCATATCATAACCTTGGGTAATATTGAATTATTAGGGTGTTATGACAAAGTTGACCCTATTATTGAGGGGTCTATTTCATTTATTGTTGATTAAATTAGGGCTGCACGATTGAGCAGCCCTGCATATTATGATGTTTACTTTAAAAAACTGGGAATTTGTTGTTCAAACTCAGTAATTTTATTTTCATGCTGCAACGTCAATCCGATGTTATCTAACCCATTGAGCAAGCAGTGACGTCGGAATTCATCAATTTCAAAGGAGTAGGTTTTGCCGTTGGCAGTGACTAACATACTCTCTAGGTTGACGTTGATCTCTGCGCCATCATTACTTGCAACAAAATCAAAAAGTTCATCCACTTCTTGATCCGATAAGCGCACTGGGATCATTTGATTATTGATTGAGTTGCCATAAAAAATATCAGCAAAACTTGGCGCAATCATCACTTGAATGCCGTAATCCGCCAACGCCCAAGGTGCGTGTTCTCTTGAAGAGCCACAGCCAAAGTTCTCGCGAGCCAGCAAAATACTCGCCCCTTGATAGCGTTTTTCGTTCATCACAAACTTAGGGTTAGATTGTAACCCTGCGTCATCGAGAAAACGCCAGTCATGAAAAAGATGCTTACCAAATCCGATACGATTTACTTTTTGCAAAAATTGCTTTGGAATGATGGCATCGGTATCAATGTTAGCGGTATCAAAAGGAACCACTAAGCCTGTGTGTTGTTTAAAACCTGACATGATCAGCTCCTTAATCTAAATCTTGAATATCAACAAAATGGCCAGCACAAGCCGCTGCTGCAGCCATTGCAGGACTCACTAAATGAGTGCGTCCATCACGACCCTGACGACCTTCAAAGTTACGGTTACTGGTTGAAGCGCAGCGCTCATGTGGACCCAAACGGTCATTGTTCATCGCAAGACACATGGAGCAGCCCGGTAGACGCCACTCAAAGCCTGCATCAATGAATATTTTATCCAACCCTTCGGCTTCGGCTTGTGCTTTCACTTGTTCAGAGCCCGGTACCACCAACGCTTGAACGTGGCTGGCAACTTTTCGTCCGTTAGCCACTTTAGCGGCGGCGCGCATATCCTCAATGCGAGAGTTAGTACATGAACCGATGAATACTTTATCAATATTAAAGTCGGACAGTTTCTTTCCAGCTTCTAGGCCCATATAAGCCAATGCTTTTTCAGCAGATGCTTTCTCTACAGGGTCAGAAAAATCATTTGGACTTGGAATGAGAGTATTGATAGCAATAACTTGACCAGGATTGGTACCCCAAGTCACTTGAGGTTTAATTTCGTTGGCCTTTAACGTGACAACCGCATCGAAAGTAGCATCATCGTCTGTAGCAAGGGTTGACCAGTATTGCACTGCGGCATCAAAGTCATCACCAGTTGGAGAGAATTTGCGTCCTTTAATATAATCGAATGTAGTTTGGTCTGGCGCGATCAAGCCAGCTTTAGCGCCTAATTCTATCGCCATATTACAGACGGTCATTCTTCCTTCCATGGTGAGATCGGTAATGGCTTCACCACAAAACTCGACCACATAACCTGTGCCGCCAGCTGCTGTGGTTTTGCCTATAATTGCTAATACGATATCTTTGGCAGTGATACCTTTTGCCACTTTTCCGGTCACTTCTATTTTCATGGTTTTGGTTTTAGATTGCTTTAGCGTCTGTGTCGCTAAAACATGCTCAACCTCTGAAGTGCCGATACCAAATGCTAATGAGCCAAATGCTCCATGTGTTGCTGTGTGTGAGTCACCGCATACGATGGTCATGCCTGGTAGGGTAATGCCAAGCTCAGGTCCCATTACGTGTACGATGCCTTGGTATTTATGGTTAAGATCATACAATGTAACGCCAAACTCTTTACAGTTATTGGCCAGCGTTTCCATCTGAATTCTTGCCATTTCACCACAAGCATTAATGTCTTTGGTTTGAGTTGAGACGTTATGATCCATGGTAGCGAAGGTTTTTCCCGGTTGACGAACGACGCGCCCTTTCTCGCGTAATCCATCGAAAGCTTGAGGGGATGTTACCTCATGCACCAAATGACGATCAATGTACAAAATTGGCGTTTCACCTTGAGCGGCTACCGCTACGTGGGCATCATAAACTTTTTCATATAGTGTTTTTGACATTGCATTTTCCTTTTGCTCTATTCTTATTATGATGGCTTAATTTAGGATGTAATTTGCTATTTTGTCACCCATCTCACTGGTGGTTAGAGGTGTGGTATTTGCGGCTAAATCAGCGGTTAACTCTCCGGCTTCTAATGCTTTAGATACAGCAGCCTCTATGTCTGTAGCCGCTTGCTCTTCATTTAAACTGTAACGAAGCATCAGTGCTGCCGACAGAATTTGAGCGACAGGGTTAGCAATGTTTTTTCCAGCAATGTCAGGGGCTGAACCACCGGCTGGTTCATATAAACCAAATTGACTCTGATTAAGGCTAGCAGAAGGCAGCATGCCCATAGAGCCTGTTATCATGGCGCATTCATCTGAGATAATATCGCCAAAGATGTTTGAGCAAAGCATGACGTCAAACTGCGAAGGGTCTTTAATCAGCTGCATGGTCGCACTATCAATATAGATGTGGTTTAGTTTGACTTCAGGGTAATCTTTGGCTACTTCTTCAACTACTTCGCGCCATAGTATAGAACTCTGAAGTACATTGGCTTTATCAATAGAGTAGACATTCTTGGCGCGTAACATTGCAGATTCAAATGCTATCTTTGCAATACGTTCAATTTCGTAGCGGTGATAAACTTCAGTATCAAAGGCTTTCTCTTGTGGACCTTCACCTTCGCGGCCTTTAGGCTCACCAAAATAGATACCTCCTGTAAGCTCACGTACAACGACAATATCAAATCCACGCTCGGAAATATCAGCACGCAACGGTGAGAATTTTTCTAATCCGGCATGAATCTGTGCAGGGCGAAGGTTACAAAATAGCTGAAAATGCTTGCGAAGAGGAAGTAGAGCACCTCGTTCCGGTTGATCATTAGGGGCTAGATGTTCCCATTTAGGACCGCCTACAGAACCAAATAAGATGGCATCAGAATCTTCACACCCTTTAAGAGTGCTTTCAGGCAGTGGGCAGCCGTGATTATCAATGGCAATACCACCGACATCATGCTGAGTTTTATCAAATGTGATGCCGTGCTTTGTTGAAATTGCATCCAATACTTTATGAGCTTGTGCCATTACTTCTGGACCGATGCCGTCGCCTGGTAAAACTGCAATTTTATAGCTGTTGCCTGCCATGGTATTTTCTCTCCTGTTAAAATTTTGATGACTCGTTGCCATGATTTTTACTAAATTAATGTTGTACTTTTTGGTTTTTGATATCAACAATTTGATTGGCACGATGAATGCTATTGATGACATGCAGCAAAGCTTGTCCTGATGCCTCTACGATATCGGTAGCAAGTCCGGTACCGTGATATTTACGACCTTTATAATTAGCGATAATATCCGCCTGTCCTAAGCCATCTTCGCCTTCGCCTTTTGCTGTTAAATCAAACTTATCCAGTGCTATTTCATAACCAGTTAAGCGGTAGATACACTGGTAAAGAGCATCGACTGGCCCATTACCGACAGCGGCTTCACTCTTCTCTTCATCGCCACAAAGCAACTTAATGCTGGTGGTCGCCATAATACTGCCAGACTGTACACTTAGGTATTTGATTTTAAAGAAATCATCCTCATCTCTTAGGTTTGAGAAGTGCATTAATGCTTCTAAATCGTAGTCAAAAACTTGCCCTTTACGATCCGCCAATTTTAAGAAATCAGTATAGAGCTCATCAAGTTTGTATTCATCATCGTTATAACCCATTGCATCCATATGGCTTTTAACAGCGGCACGGCCAGAACGGCTGGTTAGATTTAATGCTTGATTTTTCAGGCCTATGGACTCAGGAGTCATGATTTCATAAGTGTTTTTATTTTTTAACACACCATCTTGGTGAATCCCGGATGAGTGGCTAAAGGCATTTGATCCAACGACCGCTTTATTGCTTTGGATCGGCATGTTGCAAAGTTGGCTGACAAGGTGGCTGGTACGGTGGATCTCTTTATGTTGAATATTGGTGTGCACACCTAATAGATCAGCGCGGGTTTTTATGACCATGGCGATCTCTTCTAGGGCGCAATTACCCGCACGCTCACCCAAACCGTTAATCGTAC
The DNA here is from genome assembly GCA_016764915.1 of Aliivibrio sp. Classification (GTDB taxonomy): domain Bacteria; phylum Pseudomonadota; class Gammaproteobacteria; order Enterobacterales; family Vibrionaceae; genus Aliivibrio_A. The sequence goes on from JAESQY010000058.1 coordinate 8,707, forward strand.
CTTCAATTTGTCTTGCACCGGCTTGAACCGCTGAAATTGAGTTCGCTACAGACATGCCCAAGTCATCATGACAGTGTACAGAAATTACCGCTTTATCAATGTTGGGAACACGATTAAATAGGGTCTCAATAATAGCGGCAAATTCACCGGGAACGGTGTAACCTACTGTATCTGGGATGTTAATTGTCGATGCACCTGCATTAATTGCAGCTTCAACCATGCGGCATAAATTATCAATCGGAGTTCGGCCTGCATCTTCGCAAGAGAACTCTACATCGTCAGTATATTTTCTTGCACGTTTGACTGCTGCGATGCCCATCTCTACAACGTCTTCGTAGCTGCGTCTAAGTTTATCTTGTACGTGCACGGTTGAGGTCGAAATAAAGGTATGAATACGAAAAGCCTCAGCGACTTTCAACGATTCTGCTGCGACATCAATGTCTTTTGATACTGCGCGCGCGAGTGCACATATTCGACTGTTTTTAATGTTCTTGGCAATGGTTTGAACTGACTCAAAATCCCCTGGAGAAGAGACTGGGAACCCCGCTTCAATAACATCCACTCCGAGACGTTCAAGTGCGTATGCGATTTGCAATTTCTCTTTAACCGTTAAGCTTGCAGATAACGCTTGTTCGCCATCACGTAAAGTGGTGTCGAAAATTATCACTTGATCGTTCATAGGTGCTTCCTTATGTCGATATAGAATCGAGTATTGTCCAATTTGTTATTAAGAATGAGGCTCTTTAAATAGTGATAGTTACAAAAAAGCCCGCTTTAAGGGCGGGCTTTAAAATTTGTGTGGTTTTCAACCAACAAGCTACCCGCGCGATCTGGTCACGATAAGGAGGAGGCTTAGAAGTCGAGATGAAGAAAATAACATGACACAAATCCGTAAATAAACTATTAACACTATATTTACCGTAATTTATTCTGGTCGTCAAACAAGAACAGCTAATATCTTTGGAATACACAGTCGAATTCATTTTGTTTACACTGTTAATGTTGATTTTCGCAGTGTTTAATTCCGTTTTGTTTGTTTCGTATAGATTAGCCGTTCAAGCATGCAGCAATGATTAGGTTAAAACTTTGTAATGATATTTTTTATAATAGCCAAACTAAGGGAAAGAAAGGAGTCAGCGAAAGGTAATTAATCAATTGATTAACTGTTGATGAATTAATGTACTGCAAATGTGTTGGTTTTTTTCATATAATTAATCAATTGATTAATTATATGAAGAGTATTGCCTTGTGACGATAAGAAAAGCGGGACGCCCGCAACAAAACTCAGAAGTGCGAGAGTTGTTGATTCAACACGCTCGTGATCTGTTTGTCGTGCTTCCTTATGACAAGGTATCGACACGTTTAGTTGCTGAACGTGCGGGCGTTAATATCGCAATGATCCGTTACTATTTTGGTAATAAGGCCGGGTTATTTGAGACCATGTTACGAGAAACTTTGCACCCAATGCAGTTACAGATGCAGAAGCTGGTACAAGATGCTAATCATAAAAACTTCCTCGATTTAATGAGAACTTACTATAAAGAGATGGTTAAGATTCCCAAATTTCCTCGTCTGATTGCTCAAGTGATGAATATGCCCCCCTCAGAGACACAAAGAGAGTTAATGGAGAAGGTATTTTTAGATGTCACCAAGCCTGCCCAAGATGTGATCTTTGATAAACTGATTGCGGGAGGAGTGCTAAAAAAAGGATTAGATCCTCAATTGTGTCGTGTTTCTTATATTAGTTTGATGGTTTTTCCATTTATCGCTCCTCCTCCGTTACTTGTCTTACATGGTATTGAACTTAATGAAGACTTTCTTAATCGTTTGATAGAGCACAATATAAAGCTCATGACTGAAGGTTTCATCAATGCTGAACCCACTATTAATAATCAAGGATTTGAATAATGAAATTGCATCGTAAGTGGTTATTTTTTCCAGTAGTGGCAATAGGCGTGATTACGTTAATCACGGTGACAAAGCTGCGACCTTCAGCTGAAGTGAAACCCTTAGAAGATCGTTCTAAAATAGTGAAAACAGTCATTTTAGAGAAGGCTAACATTGCACCTAAAGTGATTGGATTTGGCAAAATAAGACCAAAGTTTGAGTGGAAAGCCATCGCTGAGGTTTCCGGTAAAGTGGTTTATCGCCATCCTGATTTAAATAAAGGTAATGTCCTCGCTGCTGGTACGGAAGTACTTCGTATTGACCCTTTAGACTACGAATTAAAATTGGCGCAAGCTGAAGCCGATTTAAGCTCAAGCAGAACTCAACTGGCGAAAGTGGATTTAGAAGAGAAAAACAGACGTAATACATTAACCATTGAAAAAACACGTCTTGCGATCAGTAAAAAAGAGCTGGATCGGAAAGTGAATTTGCAAAAGAAAGGATTAACGTCTCAATCGGACTCTGATCAACAAAACCAATCATATCTAGCGCAGCAAAAGGTTGTTTTAGATATTCAAAATCAGATTTTATTGCTGCCCGATGAGCGAAAAGTTGCTCAGGCAATGGTAAAGGTGAATCAAGCAAAATTAGAAGAAGCCCAGCGGTCGTTAGAAAAAACCTCAATTGTATTACCCACAGATGTGCGTATTTCAGAGGTAGAGATAGAAATAAATCAAGTGGTTAACTTACAACAGACGATGTTTGTTGCTCATGGCATCAATACTATGGAGATGGAGGCACAAATCTCTCTGCATGACATGCAAACATTAGTGCAAAGTTTTACCGTCTTTCAATCCAGTGAGCAAGGTATGCCCAATGTTGATGCCTTGCCGCTTCAGGCTAACGTTCAATTAAGCAGTGGGCGCTTTAGTGCAGAGTGGCAAGCAAAAGTGGCTCGTATTAGCGAAACAGTGGATCCAAATCAAGCGACTGTCGGTATCATTTTGGAGATAGAGCAAGACTATAGAACCTTAAAGCCGGGCTCATTACCACCACTGGTCAATGGAATGTTTGTCAAAGCGACGATCGAAGGAGAGTCATCGGCTCAATGGGTTATCCCTGAGAGTGCGCTTCATGGTCATCAGATCTACCTTCTTAGCGGTGATAGTCGGTTAATTATTCATCCGGTCAAGATTTTATTTAGACGAGATAATCAGGTGGTTATTTCGAGTGATTTCGCAGCGCAGCCACAGTTAATCCTCAATGATATTTTACCCGCTATTAATGGTATGAAATTACGCGATATAGAGAAAAATGAAGCGAAAGGAGCCGCGCAATGATTAAGTTTTTTGCTCGCCATCCCACGGCGGCTAATTTACTGATGTTGAGTTTACTGTTACTCGGTGTCGTCTCACTATCTCAAGTTAAACGTGAAACGTTCCCCGAGTTTAGCCCTCCCTATATTTCAGCTAGTGTTGTCTATCCAGGGGCGTCACCTCAAGAGGTGGAAGAGAGTATCTGTGTCCGTATGGAGGATGCGGTCGTTGGTCTTGGTAATATTGAAGAGACCAAATGTGAAGCGGTTGAAGGATCGGCTCGTTTAGTGATTAAACTGAACGAGAAGGTGGATATTGGCCGAATGCTGGTGGATGTACAGACCCAAATTAATAGCATTAATGATTTTCCAAAAGAGATCGAATCTCCCATTGTGCAAGAGCTAGATTGGAATGAACCCGTGGTGGATGTAGCGATATCCGCGGATACCACATGGCCAGAGCTGAAGGCCTATGCGGAAAAATTAAAACTCTCCTTAAAGCTAGATTATGGCGTTGCTTTGGTTGATGTCAGTGGATTCTCTGATCATCAATATCGAGTCGAGCTAGATGAAACCTCGATTCGTCAGTTAGGGTTAAACGTGAGTGATATTGCCAATAAACTGGCGGCACAAAATATCAAGCTGCCCAGTGGCAACATAGAAACTCCGGAGAAAAATTTCTTAATTCGCTTTGATGAAAGAAAAACAACCCCAGAAGCGTTGGCAGAAACGGTAATGGGATCCTCAGAGAATGGGGCGTTAATTCGGTTAGGAGATATTGCAACGATCACTGATCGTTTTGAACTCGATGAACAAAAAATAGTGTTTGATGGTAAACCTTCTGCCGTATTAAAAATCAGCAAAAATAAAGCGGATGATGCACTGAGAATTAAAGCGCGAGTTGTTGAGTTTGTAAACTATCAACAGTCGGTGGCTCCAGACGGTGTAAGCTTGGAAATGACCAATGATCTCTCCTCTCTATTATGGGACCGTTTAACCATGATGGTGAGTAATGGTTGGCAGGGGATCATTCTTGTCTTTCTTACCATGTGGCTGTTTTTTACTTTCCGTTACTCCTTTTGGGTCGCAGCGGGTCTACCCGTCGCTTTTCTTGGCGGTCTGTTTTTAATGTCGAGCTTAGGGCTCTCAATTAATATTATGTCTTTGGTCGCTCTGTTAATGGCAATAGGGATCATGATGGATGACGCCATTGTCATCGCGGAGTCCATTGCCTCACATTTAGACAGAGGGCAGGAGATTGATGATGCAGTTTACAATGGGGTTAAAAAAGTAATGCCAGGGGTTATCTCATCGTTTCTCACCACCGTCTGTATTTTTGGTAGTTTGATGTTTCTGCAAGGGGAGATGGGCGCGGTATTAAGAGTGGTTCCTCAGGTATTGATTCTGGTGTTAATTCTCAGCTTGGTCGAAGCATTTCTCATTTTGCCACACCATTTAAGTCACTCACTGCATCGAGCAAAAAAAGAGAAACCTGTTTCAGGGTTAAAAAAGAGAGTACTGGACCGATTTGACCATTTCAGAAATACAACCTTAGTGAATGCCGTTACTAAGGTTGTTGAGTGGCGTTATGCTTTTTTAGGAGCCGTTATTGCTGTTTTACTGGTGTCATTCTCTCTTATTTCAGGAGGTGCGATAAAATTTGTTGGCTTTCCCGAGTTAGATGGAGATGTTGCCGAAGCGCGAATTATATTACCACCGGGATCCTCCTTGTCTCAGACTGAATTGGTCGTGAGTAAAATTGTTGCTGCTGCTAAGAATGTAAATAAAGAGTGGAGTGAAGAGCAGGAGAACGGTCGTCAATTAGTGGAACACATCACCCAACAGTTTAATGTTAATCCAGATGCAAATGAGTCTGGCCCACATCTTGCGACGGTTCGTTTGGACTTTTTAGGTGCCGAAGATCGTAACTCTCTACTTGATGATTTCATTGATGCTTGGCGTAATGAGGTTGGCCCTCTTGCTGAGCCTATTACTTTAGAGTTTAAGCAACCAACCATGGGACCGGGAGGGCGAGCGATTGAAATCCGTATGATGGATAACGACTTGTCTATTTTAAAAGCAGCATCGATAGAAGTTCAAGCTTATCTAAATGAGTTTTCTGGAGTGTATGGCGTGCTTGATGATATGCGAATGGGTAAGGAAGAGGTACTGGTCAAGCTACGAGCAGGAGCTGAAACCTATGGCGTTACTGGTCAGCTTATTGCTGATCAATTGCGCGCAGCCTATTTTGGGCAGACAGCGGATGAGATTCAATTAGGCGTCGAAAATATTGAGATTGAAGTGCGTTTCGATAAAGTACAAGCTGGCGATCTACACACCTTAGAAAATTTTCCAATTATGATGTCAGATGGCAAACAGATACCTCTTGCATCCGTAGCAACGTTAACTTCCCAAAGAAATTATGTTCGCATCCAACGGATCAACGGGTTAAGAACATTAAGTGTGTTCGGGGCTGTGCACGCCTCTCAAATCAGTTCAACTGAGCTGCTGGCTCAATTCAAAAAAGAGTTAGCGCCGGAGTTGAAAAAAAAGTATCCAACGTTGAGGTTTGATTTTGAAGGAGAAGCGAAAGACTCAGCAGAGACCGGGCAATCGATCGCGAAAGGCTTCATGCTTGGGCTCTTTGGTGTTTTTGTGATTCTAAGCTTTCAGTTTCGCAGTTATCTAGAACCCTTCGTGGTGATGCTTGCGATTCCTTTAGCGCTGATAGGGGTACTGTGGGGGCACTTCTTACTGGGACACTCATTAAGTATGCCAAGCATCATGGGGTTTGTATCACTCGCAGGCGTTGTGGTGAATGATTCAATTTTATTAGTGCAATATATACGTCACCACTTTGAGGAGGGGATGACGGTGCATGATTCGGTCGTTAAAGCGAGTCAAGAGCGATTTAGAGCGGTATTTTTAACCTCTCTTACCACCGCCGCCGGGTTATTACCATTGTTGTTAGAAACCAGTCTACAAGCACAGGTGATTAAACCTTTAGTTATTTCCATTGTGTTTGGTATTTTCACCTCAACACTGTTAGTTCTCTTTATGATTCCGGCTGCTTATGCGGTGTTGGCGGATTTTGGATTAGTAAAAAAACACCATAAACTGCTGCTTTAATATCGATTGTAAGATCACCACTCTTAACGAAGTTACGATGTTGAGAGTGGTGACTATCAGCTTCCTCATGAGTCGAACCTCGTCGTTGTTCATACATTCCGTCAATGTAAATGTCACCTCCAGAATCTAACTTACGAAAATACACTTCAGTTCACATAATGAATTATCTCCGCTGTGAATGGTTGGATAAAAACTATAGTATTGCATTATCGGTATGCCATACTGTATGATTCGCATTAAATTAGAGTGTTTAGGAATATTTAGCTTTATTTATCCTCTAAGTTTCCTGCTCTAATTACTTGAAATAACATAAGTAAATATCTTGAGATATTAAAAAAAATTATTAAATATCAATAGCTATGGTGCTTTAATTGATATTGATGAATAGTGACATCTGGCCGGGATGCATTCCTTTGCCGAATACTATAAGGATTAGGTAAGATCCGATTTATTGGCATTGATGCTTGTGAGAAACCCCCCATTTTATAAGGCTTACTGATGATACGTAGAGAAAACTCTGCTCAATCTAACCACCATCGTACGGACTCCAATTTACGCGGTGTGGATCTGAATTTACTGACGGTGTTTGATGCCGTAATGCAGGAACAAAACATTACTCGTGCAGCGCAAAACTTAGGGATGTCTCAACCAGCAGTAAGTAATGCTGTGGCACGATTGAAAGTAATGTTTAACGATGAGTTATTTATTCGTCACGGAAGAGGCATACAGCCAACCCTAAGAGCGAAACAGTTATTTGGCCCTTTAAGACAAGCACTTCAGTTGGTAAAAAATGAATTACCAAGTTCAATTTTCTCGCCGGAGACCTCTGAACGTCAATTTAAGCTAGCGATTTGTAGCCCATCAGACATGCGATTTGCACCAAGGATTATGAAAGATATTCATCAGATTGCTCCGTCTGTGCAGTTGCAGTTGGATGGTGAAATTGATTTAAATCTAGCTCAGAAACTGCGCTACCAAGAAGTTGATTTCGTCATCGATTATGCTCTATTTGATGAGCCTGGTTTTGCTAGTACAGAACTTTTTAGCGACGAATTAGTGGTTATTGCTAGTGCAACACATCCAAGAATTGGCGGATCAATTTCTAAGCAAGAGCTGTTAGCTGAGAAACACGCAATTCTCTCTAAAATTGATAAAGTGTACCGTTTTGGTGATTCGATTTACTCTAACGATAATTATACTCAGGCGTACCAAGGTACGAGTATGAGTAATATCCTCTATGTCGTTGGTCAATCTGATTTAGTGACGGTTGCTCCGCGCTGGTTGGTAGAGTCTATGCCAAATAATGCTCAGTTTAAAATTCTTGAATTGCCCTTTGAGGACAATAAAATCAGTAGCTACTTGAGTTGGCATGAGTCGTCATTGAAAGATAAAGGTAACATCTGGATGAGAGATCAATTGATGAGGATTTGTGGAGAAGAGATAGTCGCTTCTCATCAGCTATAATCCAAGATCACATATTAGAAAAAGTCAGTAATTGCTGACTTTTTTATTTTTATGTTGCTATCTAATTGAAAATTAAAAAATTAACATGACTGTTTTAAAGTTTTAAAGAGTATATATAGGCTATACCGTCGATTGAGCTGTTTATTTAGTTGCCTTTTCACCCACGGTTTGTAAAATTCAGCATAAGATTTAGCTTACACCTGTAAGCTTAAGGTACCGATATTATTTATGAATGATTTGCACATTGTAAAAAGAGTTCGTGAGCAAGTGGCTCAACGTCAAACTGAAACGGCTCTACGTGAAAGAGACTCTGATGGAAATTGGTCAGATATTAGCTGGCAACAGTTTGGACAGCAAATTGATGAATTATCCCTAGCCTTGTTGGCTTATGGGGTAAAAGTTCAAGAGACGGTTGGAATTTTCTCAAATAACATGCCTCGCTGGTCCATTGCAGACTTTGCTTCCATGCAGACACGAGCTGTCACTGTTCCTATCTATCCAACCAATACACCAAAGCAGTCAGCATACATTATTAATGATGCGGGCATACGCATTCTGTTTGTTGGAGAGCAGGCTCAATATAATGCTGCCGTGGTGATATTTGAACAGTGTGAAACGTTAGAATATATCGTTGCCATGACCAATGATATTGATCTTAATGATCACCCTTCAGGCTATCATTGGCAAAGCTTTATTGATTCTGTTAGGCAGACCGACAGTGAAGAGTTGGAAAGACGTATAGAGAGCGCTTGTATGGACGACCTCTTAACGCTTATCTATACATCTGGAACGACGGGTGAGCCAAAAGGAGTGATGTTAGATTACACTAACGTAGCTGCTCAGTTATTAGGTCATGACCAACGTTTAGCATTAACAACGCAAGACGTCTCTCTTTGTTTTCTTCCGTTATCACATGTATTTGAACGCGCTTGGACATTTTATGTTCTTCATAAAGGCGCGATAAACTGCTATCTGCAAAATACCAATTTAATAAAAGAAGCCCTCTCTGAAGTGAAACCAACCGTTGTCTCTGCGGTACCACGTTTTTATGAGAAGATTTTCTCGACAGTGCATGAAAGGGTTTCGCGTGCACCAATACATAAAAAAATCATGTTTACATGGGCTGTGAATATGGGCGCCAAGATGGCGGTTGCTCACCAAGAGTGTCGTCAACCATCGTGGGGACTACAGGGTGCGTATTACTTAGCAGATAAAATAGTATTAAAAAAACTACGCGGCATTTTAGGTGGCAACATTAACTTTATGCCCTGTGGTGGTGCCAAATTAGACGCAACGATAGGCCGGTTTTTTCATGCCATTGGTATTAATGTGAAGCTGGGTTATGGCATGACAGAGACAACTGCGACAATTTCTTGTTGGAATGATAAAGAATTTAACCCTGATTCCATTGGTACTTCGATGTTAGGTGCTGAAGTGAAAATTGGCGATAAAAGTGAAATACTGGTTCGTGGCCCTATGGTTATGCGTGGTTATTATAACAAACCGGAAGAGACAGCAAAAAACTTCACAGAAGATGGTTTTTTGAAAACGGGTGATGCGGGAGAGTTTGATGAAAATGGTAACCTGTATATTACGGACCGTATCAAAGAGTTAATGAAAACATCTGGGGGGAAATACATTGCTCCACAGTTGATTGAAGGCACAATAGGTAAAGATCACTTTATTGAGCAGATAGCTGTTGTTGCGGATACCAGAAAATTTGTATCTGCTTTGATCGTACCTTGTTATGACGCACTTGAAGAGTATGCCAAAGAGTTAAATATTATCTACCATGACCGGATGGATCTGCTCAAGCACAGTCAGATTGTTGAGATGTTTGAGAGTCGAGTGTCTGATTTGCAAAAAGAGCTAGCACGTTTTGAGCAAGTGAAAAAGTTCACTCTGTTACCCAAGGCGTTCTCGATGGATAAAGGGGAGTTAACGCCCACTCAGAAGTTAAGACGCAAAGTTATTAATGAGCGTTATCAAACTGAAATTGATGATATGTACAAT
>JAESQY010000059.1 GCA_016764915.1 Aliivibrio sp.
ATTTTGCTGAACCTCCAGTTTGCCTGAAAACCTGGCCTCCATAGAAGCCAGGGCTTCTCGTTTCCAGCGACCGATTACCGTTGAATGCACCCCAAACTGAGAAGCAAGTTCTGATACAGGGCGGTCGTCCCGAAGCGCAGCTATAACAACTTTCGTTTTAAAATCTGCGGGATAATTTTTGCGTGTTCTACTCATTCATATGATCCTTTCTTGATCAGAATAAAAGCTTAACACACTGTCCTATTTTCTGGGACCACCTCTGAATGACTAAATAATTTTAATCGATCACTACAATTTTACGTGTCATATCCGTTAAGAGGTCCAGTCCATCCCAAATAGGGCCAAAGTTTAATGCCTGTCCTATTGGTACAATTCTATAGCCCCCACGGCCTACAATAGATCCTGCAAAAGAGATTAACTCATTTCGACTAAAACCGAAGTGAGTTACCGTCTGATCTTTCCTCTGAGCCATTTTACCAATTTCATCGAGGGAAGATATTTTAACCACAGTTAGCATCCCGCCACCTGGGGCTATGTTTCTCAGATCTATTCCAACATTAGCATCAAGTATATGTAAAGCGTTACTATATGCGGTTCCAGACAATGCAATGTTTTTGGCCAACATGTCATTCATAAAAGTAAATTTATTAATGACAACGCTAGTGTCTGGCTCATACCCTTTTGATAACGCTTTCGCGGATAGTTTTTTGCTAAAATCAGTAATTCTCTCATCATCGTTGCCAAGCCAATAAAGAACACGTGGCGAACCACATCCCATTTGGTCGAACCAAAATAAATCATTATAGAAATTTTCAACTAATATATTTTGTGTTCTATCGTCACATTCAGAATAAGCATTTCCAGATATCACAGAATAGGAATACCTGTCAGGAAACCCTAATGAAAGACCGTCCGGGCGAAGAGGCAGCTTTGAAAGCATATTAACCTTATCGTCCCCTCCCCAAATCATCCTAAGATCACTGTGGCGACTTATAGAGGCATTGATATCATTATCGTAGTCGTAACTGCAAAAAATATGCCGTTTATCATCACCAAAGTCAACGAGTACTTCAATAATTGATTCAATTAAATACTGTGCGACTTCAGATGGTTTTGCAGGCAAGCGAACAATATTCACGTTGCCGGCTAAAAATGCTAAAGCCCAAGAATACACAAAAAGAGTATCAACATTAGCAGGAGGAAGGTGGAAGGCAATACCTCTTGGCGTTAAGAGTGTATTTTCAGGCTGTCGCGAAAGAAAATTATTTCTTATTTTCTTGGTTGCAGCTTTGCGCAGCCAAAATCCAAGTGCCGTAATCTGAGGATTATTTCGAGCGAGAGGTGAACGTAAAAATTTCTTTGAAAGTAAATCCAGGAAATCGATAATGGATGCGTTTAAAGGCTCGCGTCCAGAATATGTTAAGGCTTCAATCCGAGCATATAATTCATCTGCTGATATGACGGATTTGGTTGGTGAAAAAATAACAACATCTGTCATTTAAGTATCAATCTCTATTTGAAGGTGTGCTTGCGGCGATTACATCACTACAGCCGCGTAGTTCTGCTTTTTTTATTCGACCTAATATGCGTAACGCTTTGCCCATTCGGCCATCAGTACCGTCGTTTATCAGTTCAATTACCCCTAGGTCCTCAGTTAAAAGGCTGTGCCCAGGGTATGACTCTGGAATGAGAGACACAACTTGGATCACCCCCTCCTCCCCAAGCTTGCAAGGTTCCCAGGTTTTTGGATTTCTTATAATAACATCTGTAAAATTTGGTGGGTACAGAAATCCATCTTCACCCTCAAGAAAAATAGACCCAATTTGCTCTACCATGCCGTAGAAATTATAAATCTTCTGTAAACTGTACTGATCTCTAAATTTTTGGCGAAAGACAAAATTATCAACAGATTGCTCAATCATTTTTTTCCAGCCGCCGGAGTGAATTAGAATTCCTTGCGATAAGTCGTATCCACGGCCTAAAAATTTCTCAAAGAAATTGAGCCATACCATGAATGTAAAGCCAAAAATAAAAAAAGGTTTGCCGTCTATTTTCTCAAAGAAGGCGTCAACCGCATCAAAGTCGGGGCTAAGGTCTGATTTCAAAGAGAAACAATGATCTCGCCCATATCTCATCATCCCTAATACTCCTGCACCACGAGCACTCATCATTGCAGGGTTCTTGAACACGTCAGCGGTATCAATAATTAACATAGGTAACCGCTTTGGGCCTAAAACATGTTTTAAAGAACTGGCTAATGCCTTTTGTTGTCGAGATGACGTTTCTTTATTAACTAAAATCTTACTAACATTTTGTCCTGTCGTCCCACTCGAGGTCAGTGTAATACTGACCTCTTCATCAGGAACAGATTGCAGTTGATGAAGTTTAAATAATGAAACAGGCAAATAGGGAATATCCTCTATGCATTGATAAGTGGTTCTATCTCCCCATATGCCCTTTATTATATTTTGATAGGACTGGCAATGTTTGTAATGGTGCTCAGTTAAGGCATTCAGACCAGATAGGAGTTTATCTTCTTTTTCTGACTGCCTAATTGTATAGGGTGGGGCTGCAAGCAATTCATTAAACATTTATCATCTCTAACTCAAGCTGGTTATAGTCTGTTTTATTCCGTGTATTAGTGGGGATTTCTTTGATACTTACAAAATGATAAATCCTCCTAGGTAAAGAATACTTACTTTCAAGACGGTCTAATAAGGCGTCTTGGTCAAACTTACATTCAAATGGAATGCATATTTTCAATGAATCGCCTATTTGAAGCACAGCGTTCAATGTGGATTGAGCAATATAGCTTTCTACTTCATCCAAGTTTATCCGCCAGCCATAAACTTTACCAACCCGTTTTGAACGACCCGTAATATATAAAAGGCCTTTCTCATTCAGATAACCAATATCACCTGTTTTAAGTATCCCTTCATTGACATCCCCTAAGGATAAATCCGTTCGATTTTCGGCATAACCCATCATGACATTTGGCCCTTTGTAGAAAATTTCCCCTTTTTCTCCTGTTGCTACTTCTATATTATTGGGGCCGACTATTTCTATCTGCCCCCCAGGAAGAGCCGTACCAACAGAGCCTGGGTAGTTATGGAAGTCCTCATGTGACAGGGTGGTAATACGGGGACTAGCTTCCGTTTGCCCATACATCACATGAAAAGCACCATCTTTTTCGGACATAAATTCATGCGCTATTTTCCGTGTGGCTACATCGAGATTACCGCCCGCCTGAGTCAATACGGTTATCCCATCTAATTTCAAACGTTCAAATCGTAATTTTGCCATCATTTGATAATGAAAAGGAACGCCTGGCAAATGTGAAATTTGACGCTCATTTATCATTTTCCAGAACCCACGATCCATGAAAGTCATTTTTGTGAGTGAGACCATCGAGTGGCTATTCAAAAAACTTGTTAAAATGGATAGCCCGTAAGAATAGTGTAGTGCCAGATGACCTGTGGCTATATCACTGCTTTTTATATTTAATACATTTGCAACGACACTCGCATTATGAACCACGTTATCAAGAGTTAAGCGGACAAACTTAGGGCTGCCAGTTGAACCAGACGTAGACAATAATACCGTTAAATCAGGGTGGATGTCAGAGGTCGATATATTTTTATCATTTTCAAGTAAAGTGAGTTCACCTTGAAATATAGCTAAATAAGAATCAAATATGTCTGGCTTGGGGGTGATTATTTTCTCAGGCTGATAGGTATTTACTAAGGAAATTTGATTTTCTGCAGATAGCTCAGGGTCTAGAAGCACAACAGCATGTCCGGAAGAAATTGCTCCAAGAAAGGCTTGCACGCCGCTAATTTTATTTTCAATAAACAGGAAAATAAGTTGTTTCCTGTCTGCCGATAATCGTTCCCGCCATGCCAAAGATTTAACAGAAAGTTCATGGAAGGAACAAGGAGACAATTGCTCGTCATCATTTAGAGCTGGTGCGCTCGATGGCGCCCCTTTTATGAACGGAATATCAATTACGGGCATTATATAACCTTAGATAACCATACCACCATCAACGCCAATAACTTGGCCGGTAACATAGTTCGATAAATCAGAAGCTAAAAATAAAACTGTGTTGGCAACATCTTCCGGAGTACCAATGCGTTTCATTTTTATACTATTCATTCTTTCAAGATGTAATTCAGATGGGATGTCCTTAATCATATCCGTATCAATATAACCAGGCGCAACGGCATTCACACGTATATTTTTTGGTGCTAATTCTTTTGAGGCGGAGAGTGTTGCACCAATAACACCAGCTTTTGATGCGCCATAAACCAATTGCCCTTCGTTACCAAACCGACCAATGATAGACGTTATATTAATGATACTGCCACTATTGGCCCGGGACATCAATCTTGCCGCTAATTGCGTACAGTTGATAACCCCTTTTAAATTCGTATTTAATGTATCATTTATATCTTCTTGGGAAATCATCCCAATATACCCATCTTTTAACACCCCTGCATTATTAACGAAAATGTCTAAACGTCTAAATTCTTTATGGGCGGTTTTAATCATCCTTTGGCAATCATCCGCGTTGCCAACATCTCCAAGAACACCCTTAATCTGGACATTATATTTATCAGACAAAATCTGGACGGCCTCTCTTAATGATTTCTCATTTGAGCGCCCACTAATAATAAGATTTGCCCCATGTTCTGCAAACTTAGTTGCTATTGCAAAACCAATGCCCCGAGATCCTCCTGTGACAAAAGCCACTTTTCCCGTCAGGTCAAGATTGTGCACTATATTTTCCCATTATTTCCACAGCTTTATCAAAAGAGCTCATGTCTAGAATATCATCTGTTTCCAGCATCTCATCAAATTCGTCTTCCAGTGCAGCGATAAGGGTCATATGAGCGACTGAATCCCAACCTTTAAACTCATTGTATATAAGGGTACCTCTATCGACATTTACATCGACATCAAACACACTTACAAAAACATTAAACACTTTTTCTATAGTCATATTTCGATTACCTATAATATTCTAAAAACAGTTAAAATTTACTTGTCATTCCGGTCTGAACATCACTCTCCATTTGGCTGGGTTTCCGTGAGCTAATGCTCCCCTGTCCGTATCTTGATTCAGCACAGAACCGGCAGATAACTTACTATTACCACCCATTTCTATACGAGGAGAAACAACCGATTTGCTTCCTAGAAAACAGGCAACTCCAATAGATGCCAGACCATTTAAAGCTGCATATGGACTTAATACAGAAGATTGACCAACCTTACTGTCATGCCCCACAGAAGCGTAGGTATTCAGAACAACATTTCTAGACAATAAAGCAAAAGGGCCAACAAATGCGAAAGGAGCAATTATAGCCCCTTCTTCAATCTTTGCTGTGGATGCCACATATGCCGTCGGATGAATTATGCTAATTAACTCAAAACCCAAGTCATCTGTAATTTTTAGTTTCTTTTGTCTTAACTGAGGATCTCCAACAGCAATCACAACTTTATATTTCTTATCTTTTGGTAGCTCCACAAGACTTTTATAATGGGAAATATTTTTATCTATTTGGAGCAAATCCTCCATGCGTGGAGACATTTCATCAACAAGAACAACCTCATTAATAGCACCATCCAATTTTCGTATATCAGAAATATATGACAATACTTCTACGCCAAGCCCACCTCCACAATAAAGTGCTATATTTATCATATCAAAAATTCCTCTTTATAAAATCAATATCAAAATAATGACTTATAGTCGAATATAAAATCGAACACCTAAGATTAATAATGGCTTAACATTCCGTCTTTTCTAACCACAAAACAAAATCTTCCGATAGTTTCTCTCTAGAGAAATTTTTCTTTGCGAGTTTATTTGCGGCCCTGCCCATCTCTTGCAACGCACTACGATTATCTGCGGCACTCTCTAGCACATCAGCAAATAAATCCGCATTTTCTGGAGGAATAGCGTATCCACATTTATTCTCCTCTACAAGATCAGCAACCCAGCCTGGATAATTCGTAAGAACGGGCAAGCTAGATGATAAATAATCAAAAAATTTATTTGGAGAGGTCCCGTAATAAAAAGCTGGAATATTTGCCAAAATTTGGAGGCCCACATTTGCGCGCCGCATTAATCCAACCAGTTTATGCTTACTCACAGAATCATGAAAAATGACATTCGACAACCCCCTGTCCACTGCGTCCTTTCTTAATTTTTCCTTTAATTTACCAGATCCGATTAGAACAATCTTTATGTCATTACGTTTGCGTTTCATTAATACATCTGCAACATCAAGAACCGCATCAAGGCCATTTGCAATACCGTGCGTCCCTGCAAATACAGCCATTAAATCGGCCTTATCTACTCCCTCAGGACACCATTCTTCCACATTCTGCTCAAACAAGCCCAAGTCACAGCCATTTGGTATTAAGCAAATTTTTTGTGGTTCTATGTCCAGCCTTTTGATACCCTTTACTATCCCTGGAGATAGTCCAATAAGACGATGAGCAGACTTATAAGATGCCCATTCTAAAACAGACATCATCATCAAAATAATTGGGTTAGTTATTACCTTCATTTCTCGCGGTAATTCTGGCCACAAATCCCTCACCTCGAATACGAATGGTTTTCTTTTAAACCAGCGACCAACAATGCCAGGTATTCCAGCCGTAAGGGGAGTCGTGGTAGCAAAAAGCAAATCATATGGTTCCCGCAAAACTATTTTGATGCTTTTTAATGAAAATGATAAAAATATCAATGCCCTTTTAAGAAAACTATCTGCATTAGAATAATTAAGCTCGAATTCGATGACCTGGATACCATCAACGGTACCCTTTCTTACTCCATTTGAGAAAGGTTTCGTGATCCCCGTATAGCCATTACTATATGACCCACATACCATAGTCACCTCATGCCCGCTAGTAACGAGTTTTCTGGCCATTTCGTATGACCTCGTACCAGAAGAACCGTCCGGTGTCGAAAAATGTTGATGAAAGTAAAGTATATGCAATATTACACCCAGCTAATTTCTGTAATTATGGTCGACTCCCGACATACTGTCACTTCAAGAACAGGCAGACTGTCTTTCCGACCGTAGTAACGAGATTCCCACCCCTCACAAATTTCAATTTTCTCAACCTCAGAATCAGATGAAACCTTGATTTGAATACCACGCTTACTGACCATTGATCCGTTTAATACCCATGCACCGGGTATTAAACGCCACCTTAATACAGCGCCCCGTTTAAAGCCAAACACTTTATCTTCCACTGTAACCTTGTTGTCAATAAGAGTTATTCGTCTCTTATGACTAGCCCCTACCCAATCAGTATAACCAGCAGAAAAAGAAACATGTTCAGGTGTTTTCTGAACAGATTCATCGTGGTGACCACTAAGCCATTGGCCATATAAAAACCTTGATATTTTTGTCATCTGATTTCTTTGATCAAACTGTGCTGTATTGTGAGATTCCGTACCAGAAAAATAATTCAACCATTTATCATCACAATTATATTTGTAAGATCCCCCATCTCGTAAAATATTTTCCCCCCTTACAAACAAATCAAGGTGCAAAGCATCACAATGACTTGGCCGGAAACGAAATTTGGGGAATCGCAAAAAAGTCGTCGCTAACTTATTTTTCAAGGCAACATAACCGCCATCACTGAAGATTTGGCTGATCTGACAATCCATATGATTAAGAGAAGAAACGTTCAGCAGGTCGAGTGCTTGATCATAGGTTCCCTCAGCCCCATAAGCACGTGCATCACAGAACAGGACGGCGGCCAATTGCACGGTAGGTCGAAAATCACAATAATCCGTATCTGTAAGCAACATAATCCAGGCCCCGTCATTAGACCCTAAATTAGGGACATCCCCAGTCTGCTCGCATGTCAGTGCCCGCAACCATACCGTTGCAGCACGGGCCCTTTGATAAAAGACTTTAGAGAACGGCTTTTGCTTATGCTCTCGGCGCCAGACCTCGGACAAACACAATGCATCCAACATTAGGCGGTGATAATTTACGGAATATTGGCTAAAAGACCCATCTTTTTCGATGAGATGCCGAACCCTATTCTCCAGCCAATAGCGTCCTTTTTCTTGCCAGCGCCGAGCTTGTCCGCCACCACCATTATTGGAGAGGAGTAACCCACCAATGAATAAGGCCGCCGCCTCACTGGTGCCATGATTATTATCCTGAGCCATGGCATAATGAATTGTCAGGGATATTCTGCGCAGATGCTGCGCAATCATTTCCCGCATTACCTCAGAAACAGCTTTATGTTGTTTTAGCA
>JAESQY010000060.1 GCA_016764915.1 Aliivibrio sp.
ATCAATTACAAGACGAAAACAAACTGATCGCTGAACGACGTAGCAAATTGGATCACATCCGCCAAAACTGTAGCGCAAATGGCCACCCTAATAATTTTCGGCGCGACGCTATGTCTGCGGAACTTCAAGAAAAATATGGCAATAAGACGAAAGAAGAGATTGCTGAATTAAATATCACGGTGAGTATCGCGGGCCGTGTAATGGCAAAACGCGGACCTTTTTTAGTGATTCAAGATGTTTCTGGAAAAATTCAAGCGTATGCAGCAAAAGATGTTCAGAAAGTTCTTAAAGAGCAGTACCAGGGCTTAGACATTGGCGATATTATTGGTGTTACAGGCCAATTGCACCTTTCTGGTAAAGGCGATCTTTACGTTAATATGGAAGAGTACCAATTGCTGACTAAAGCGCTGCGTCCTCTTCCTGAAAAATTCCATGGTTTAACTGACCAAGAGATGCGCTACCGTCAGCGTTATGTTGATCTTATTGTTAACGATGAGTCACGTAAAGCCTTTATTATGCGTTCAAAGGTCGTTACTGCAATTCGTAACTTCATGATCGAAAAGAACTTCATGGAAGTTGAAACGCCAATGATGCATGTCATTCCTGGTGGTGCTACAGCTCGTCCATTTATCACTCACCATAATGCGCTCGATATCGATATGTATCTGCGTGTTGCTCCAGAGCTTTACCTTAAGCGTTTAGTGGTTGGTGGATTTGAGCGTGTGTTTGAAATAAACCGTAACTTCCGTAATGAAGGTCTCTCTCCACGACATAATCCTGAGTTCACCATGATGGAATTCTATATGGCGTACGCGGATTATAATGATCTTATGGATCTTACCGAAGAGATGTTGGGTAAAATTGCGACTGATTTATGTGGTTCTCCTGAACTGCCTTATGGCGACCAGGTCGTGAATTTTGGTGGAAAATATACTCGTATGAGCATGCTTGACGCGATTAAACTCTATAATCCAGACAATGCAACCATTCAAGCGTTAACGTATGAGCAGGTTGCTGACCGTGATCATATGGCTGGTATTGCAAAAGAGTTGCATATCGCAGTAGAACCATTCTGGACTTGTGGTCAATTATTGGAAGAAATTTTTGGTGAAACCGCAGAGCCAAAATTGATTCAACCAACGTTTATTACTGAATATCCAGCAGACATCTCACCATTAGCACGTCGTAATGATACCAATCTATTCATTACCGATCGTTTTGAATTCTTTATTGGTGGCCGTGAAGTTGCGAATGGTTTCTCTGAGCTTAATGATGCAGAAGATCAAGATCAGCGTTTTAAAGCACAGGCGAATGCAAAAGATGCGGGTGATGATGAAGCTATGTATTACGACGCAGACTATATCAATGCTCTGGAGCATGGATTACCACCTACAGCGGGCCAAGGTATAGGCATTGATCGATTAGTGATGTTGTTTACTAATACGCATACTATACGTGATGTCATTCTGTTCCCTGCGATGCGCCCGCAAGCGAAATAGAGAGAACAGCAATAATGAAGCTGCCCATTGGGTGGCTTTTTTTTTGCCTAATATATTGATTATTCATAACAATATCTAATCAATTATCATCGTCACTTGTTGATTAATCTAACATTAGAGCTGGTTGGTTTGTTGAGAGCCATGTTGCATGCTAATGTATTGATAGTGTCTTAAATTTAAGGCAAACAACTGTCTTGAAACCAGTATAGTGATTCTACAAATAAAACAGATATAAATCTTTTGGCTTAAACATACCTAATGAAGGACGGCTCTATGGCAAATCAATTTAGAATGGACTCAGTTCCAGGCTCTTTAGTCGTCGTTGGCGGTAGTTATGAACCTTGGCTTGCAGTACTTGAAAAAGTGGGTTGGCGTTGTCACCGTTGCTATGACTTAAGAGCAGCTCAAACGTTGTTTGACGAACTTGGACCTTGTATTGGAATTGTCGATCTGAGTCATGATGATTTTAGTCTCAATGGCATTGCAACCTTAGTGAATAATAATAAGCAGGTCAGATGGCTTGCGTTTATTAGAGAGTCGCAACTCGGTTCAGATACAATTTGCCAGTTTATTGTCAATTTCTGTATCGACTTTTTTACCGCGCCAATTCCTGATGCGCAACTTCTTAATACTATTGGTCACCAGTTGGGTATGCTTAAACTTGAGCGCAAGGTTTGGCCTAATATGGGAGATAATTCTGACCTAGGTATATTAGGGGACGCTCCTGTTGTTAAGCGTTTAAGAGATCAAGTACGACGAGTTGCTCCAACAGATGTTTCCATTTTAATTTCTGGCGAAAGTGGTACAGGTAAAGAACTGGTTGCTTTAGCCGTTCACCAATCATCTGGTCGAAATAAAGGTCCTTTCATCTCAATTAATTGTGCGGCAACCTCTGAGCAGAAAGTTGAAACTGAATTGTTTGGTATTAAGAGCGAAATCGAGATTGATCAAACAATCTCAAAGCTTGAAGAGGCAAGTGGTGGCACACTGTTCTTGAATGATATAAACGATCTGCCTATGATACAACAACAGAACTTATTGCGATTCCTGCAAGAGGGATCCATTGAAACAAAACAAGGATTTAAAGATATTGATGTTCGTGTTGTTGTCGCCACTCATTCGGATCTTGAGAAGGCTGTTGAAGAAGGTGATTTTAAAGAAGAGCTTTACTATCGATTAAATGTATTACGAATCCACATGCCTTCACTGAAAGAGCGTAACTCAGACATCAGTGTATTAGCTCAGCATTTTTTGCAAAAATATGCCCGTGAATACAATACTCAAGCAAGAACGTTCTCTGAAGATGCACAGTTGATGATGAATCATTATAATTGGCCAGGCAATGTTCGTGAGTTAATTAATCAAGTAAAAAGAGCCGCTCTGTTAGCGGATGGTTTGGTGATTGAATCTCAACATCTAGATTTACCTCAGCGTAATGATGCAAAACGCAGTTTAAGAAGTATAAGAGAGAACTCGGAACGAGACGCGTTGCTTTTAGTTCTGGAGTCCCATGAAGGTCAAGTCTCTTCAGCTGCAAAAGAGCTTGGCGTGTCTCGTGCGACAATGTATCGATTGTTGAATAAGCATAATTTAATTTCTGAACCGAGAACTTACAGCTAGTAATTATCTTAATTCGTTGAAGAGCAAAATAGTTTTCGCTGAGTTTTGATAAGGTTAAATGCCTCTACAATGATAGAGGTATTTTTTTGACTTAAATATAAGAATGGAAAGTGTCTAAGAATCAACTAGGCTTAAATATAGGATTAATAGGAGGCGAATATGGAGTTACAACAGCTTAAAACTTGGATAAAAGCAGGACATTGTTCACCTCATATGTTTGTAATGAGCCATGCTGGCTTGTCAAAATACTCATTGTGTGTCGAGTTTAAACATAACTTAGTGCCTATAACAGACAAAAAGGGTGATGCGGTTAGTTACTCTTCACTAGAGTTAGCTATTCATAGTTTAAATAAATTAGGTATCAAAAAAGCAACGTTAAGGTTAACCGACCCTTATGATGAATTTGGTCCGGCAGTGTCTAGCACCGGAATTGAACTGTGCGATGAGGATCTTGATCTTTCAACCTGTTAGATAAAGTAGCGTTCAAGCAGTTGCGAAGTGAAGTTTGTCTTTAAGTAAAACCCTCGAGGTAGTGTTTTTATTTGCTGACCATCTTCACCATAGGCTTCGGTTAGCGCTCGACTATTAGCTGCTTTAGGCCTTAATTGCAGTACTTCACCGTGCTTGGCTGTAATTTTATCAGCATCTCCTAATACGATGAGATCCATAAGCTCTTCCCAATCTTGCTTAAGTTGAGCCTCTTCATCTTCAGATGGTGACCATAACAGAGGGGAGCCGATACGACGATCGCCAATTGGGATCTCTCTCTCTCCTTGAACCGGAATCCATAATACGCGAGCTAATTTATTTCTGATATGACTATTTTTCCATGTGAGACCATGAACCCCCGTTAACGGAGCAACACAAACAAAGGTTGTTTCAAGAGGTTTTCCTGAATGGCTGATAGGAATAGTTTTTAACTCAATGCCTAGATCAATAAAATCAGGCAGTGGTTTACTTCCTGCTGAAGCTCCTAAATGCCACTCAAGAAGTTGGCCAACCCAACCTTTATCCCGTTTTAGATTTTCAGGAACGTTCTGATTAGCAGTATTAGCAAGCTCCTTTAGCGTTAATCCTGCAAGATCATTGGCACGTTGTAATAGCTCTGATTCAGAGAGGGGAGGAAGAGGAACCATACGGATATACCATCAATGGAAAGATAAAATAGTATATATTGTGATGACTAGAAGCCCAATCAATGATTCAATAAAAGTTATCCACAGCATGTTTTAATTTTTATATTTAGAGTGAATTAGTGTGTTTATGTACAGCGTAATCGATGATCTTTTTTATTGACTTTGTTAAGGTATCAGAAAATAAGGATCACATTTAAGGACAACTGGCCAGGTGGTGGATCTTTGACCTGTTGGAAAAGCGTACGCAATCTGAAGCGTAATAAAATATTCAACAATGGCACGTTTCAATATAACCATCTGAAAATTAACCACTATATCGGTACTTTTTCATTGATCTATTTTTTAGTGACGATCGTCACATTAGGTGGCCTAGCAATAAAAATCAGTTTTTCACAATGTTACCCACAGAAAAGGTGAATAAATCGAAACAATCGGTTTATTTTGTGGATAGGTTGCTTATTATGCGTTTTTATTCACAAAAGTGAAGGTTAGCTAATAAAAACCACTCAGGAAACGACAACAAATTTGCCCACTGAAGTGATCTATGAAAAAATCAGTGATAACAGAGTTTTAATTTGAGGTCACCCAGTGATTGATGGCGATGGTTACCGTCCAAATGTGGGCATAGTAATATGTAATCACCAAGGTCAAGTGTTCTGGGCAAAACGATATGGACAACATTCTTGGCAATTTCCTCAAGGAGGGATTGATGAAGGTGAAACACCTGAACAAGCAATGTATCGAGAGTTATATGAAGAAGTTGGATTAACAAAAAAAGATGTCAAGCTTTTAGCGACAAGTCGTCATTGGTTAAGATATAAATTACCAAAGCGTCTGGTTCGTTGGGAATCCAAACCTGTTTGTATCGGGCAAAAACAAAAATGGTTTTTGCTACGTTTAGAGTGCTGTGAGTCGAAGGTGAATATGCAGCGAGGTCAAACCGCTGAGTTTGATGGTTGGAGGTGGGTGAGCTACTGGTATCCAGTTCGACAAGTTGTATCATTTAAGCGAGATGTGTATCGACGTGCGATGAAAGAGTTCGCAGCCGTAACCATGCCTTTTAAAGAGCGAAAAATTAAAAGGAAAGATAAGGCTTAGCATGCTAACCCAATTGAGGGAAATAGTTGAACAGGTATCAAAGGTTGACGATCTTCGTCAATCTTTAGATATCTTAGTGATTGAAACATGTAAAGCGATGAAAACAGAGTGCTGCTCTATTTACATAGTTAATGAAGAAAAAAAACATCTAGAGTTAATGGCAACAAAGGGGCTAGAAACGCACAAAAAATCAGTTACTCTTGATGTTAATGAAGGCTTAGTGGGTTTGGTTTACCGAACTGTTGAGCCTTTAAACCTCGCCGATGCAATTAATCATTCCAACTATAAATATGTGCCAGAAATTGGTGAGGAGATTTATCACTCTTTTTTAGCAACGCCGATTGTGCATCGTAGAAACTGTTTAGGTGTAATTGTTATTCAACAACGAAAGCAGCGCTCTTTCACAGACGTTGAAGAATCTTTTCTTGTGACACTTGCCGCTCAGCTTGCCGTTATTTTTGCACACGCCAAATCTCAGGGACAGTGGTTTCAATCCAATCGTAATCAAACACAAATCTTCTCAGGCATTGCCGCGTCACCAGGGGTTGCTATTGCCCCGCTTTGGTGGAGTGATGATCAACCTAAACTTGAATTAGTGAGTCCATGTTCCTCGTTAGATATCGATCAAGAGTTGGAGAATTTATCTCGAGCGCTTGAATTAGCGATGAAGGATTTTCGTAAACTTAGAAAGCGATTAGTTAATGATATCAACAAAGATACTTTAGCTATCTTTGATCTGTTTATTCACTTATTAAATGATCCTATTTTACGGGAGGATCTAAAAAAACAGATTAAATCTGGTGACTGCGCGGATTGGGCGTTAAGGCAAGTAGTGGAATCCTATGCGGCTCGTTTTAATAAAATGAGTGATCCCTATCTTCGTGAACGATCTCAAGATATCAAAGAGTTAGGTCAGCGTTTACTCCACTTCCTGTATAATGGTGAATCTGTTGAGTACGATTGGCCTCATCCCGTTATTCTTATTACGCAAGAGTTAACGGCCTCACTTCTGGCCAGCATTCCTAAAGGAAAATTGAAAGCCGTTGTTTCAATGGAAGGTGCTGCAAACTCCCATGCTGCCATCCTTTCTCGTGCTTTAGGTATCCTAGCAGTGATGGGGGTAGATATCGTTCCTCAAAAACTGCATAACAAAAAATCGATTGTAGATGGTTACAGTGGACAGATATTTGTTCGACCTTCTCGTACTTTGGTTAAAGAGTATAAACAGTTACTGAATGAGGAGATTGAGCTTTCTAAGTTAGTTGAAGGTGAGATCGAAGAGAATACTCAAACTAAAGATCAATTGACCATTAACTTATTTTTAAATGCAGGTTTGAGCGCAGATACAAGTATAGCGATTAATAAAGGGGTAAAAGGTGTCGGGTTATACCGGACAGAGATTCCTTTTTTGCTTCACCACCGTTTTCCTTCTGAAGATGAGCAGACATTACAGTATCGTTCGGTATTAAAAGCCTACCCGAATAAACCAGTGGTCATGAGAACTCTAGATGTTGGAGGAGATAAACCCTTACCCTACCTTTGTGTTGAAGAGGACAATCCTTTCCTTGGTTGGCGTGGTATTCGATTCACGCTTGATCACCCTGATATATTTCTAATTCAATTGCGTGCGATGTTAAAGGCAAGTGTTGGTTTAGATAATATGGACATTATGTTACCGATGATCTCTGGTTTAAAAGAGCTGGATGAGGCGTTAGCATTTATTGAACAAGCCTATAATGAAGTTTCCGAATTATCTGACTATCAACTAAAAAGACCAAAAATTGGTATTATGATAGAGGTGCCTTCTATGCTCTATCTACTGCCACAAGTTGCGAAAAAAGTAGATTTTATATCGGTAGGTAGCAATGATTTAACTCAGTATTTACTTGCTGTTGATCGAAACAACTCTAGAGTTGCGGATGTTTACGACTCACTCCATCCTGCCGTTATTGCAGCACTAAAACATATTATCGACATCAGCAATCAGCATAAGCTGCCTGTGTGCCTATGTGGTGAATTAGCAGGTGATCCTATCGGTGCATTGATACTGGTCGGATTGGGTTATCGTTCATTAAGTATGAATACCTCCAGTGTGGCAAAAATTAAATACATATTACGCCAAGTTTCTTTGGCGGAGTTGGTTATAATGGTGGACAAAATTAACCACTGTTATGCCGCTGAAGATATCCGAGAGATGATGGTTAACTTTTTGGAGTCAAAAGGTTTAGGTGGCTTTATTCGAGCAGGTAAATAGAGAGAAGGCGACAAAGCATCATGTTAGAAAGTACGGTTTGGTTGTTTGGCATGTGCTTAATGTTAGGCTCAATTGTTGGTGTTATGGCCGGTCTATTAGGGATTGGTGGTGGATTATTGGTGGTCCCAGCTCTGCTTTGGTTGTTGCCAAAGGCGAACGTATCGAGTGACATTGTTATGCAGATAGCATTGGCAACCTCTTTAGCAAGTATTGTTTTAACCTCAGGCTCATCCGCATTTAACCATTTTAAATTAGGCAATGTTGATTTCTATCTGATTAAAGGTTTAGTACCAGGTGTTGTTCTTGGAGGTATCTCAGGTAGCTTTATTGCTGAACTGATCCCTTCAGAGTATCTGCCAAAAATTTTTTCTGTGATTGTATTAATGTTAGCGGTTCAAATGTTTATCTCAATAAAAGTGAAATCGACACGACAGATGCCGGGTCTACTCGGTTGCTCAATCAGTGGTGGAATTATCGGTACTGTTTCAAGTCTTGCGGGGATTGGCGGTGGCTCATTAACGGTACCATACCTTAGTATGCACGGTGTTGAAATGCGAAAGGCAATTGGCAGTGCCTCTTTGTGTGGCACTATGATAGCGATTTCTGGAATGATTGGATTTGTCTTTCATGGCCTTTCAGTGGAACATTTACCCGAATTTAGTGTCGGATATGTTTACTTGCCAGCATTAATCGGCATTGTATCAACGTCAATGCTGACAACAAGAGTTGGTGCATTTTTGGCCTTTAAATTACCGACAAGAACCTTGAAGAAAGTGTTTGCACTCTTTCTTGTGTTGGTTGGCAGTAAAATGTTTTTTGGTTAGTAACTTCATAACATATAGAGAAATTAATTAATGAGTCTTACCTTTCCACAGATAGATCCCATCCTTATTGAGCTAGGTCCCTTAGCAATAAGGTGGTACGGATTAATGTATCTATTCGGCTTTATGTTCGCGTTATGGTTAGCCAATAAAAGAGCAGCACGACCAAACAGTGGTTGGACAAAAGATCAGGTTAGTGATCTTCTTTTTGCGGGGTTTTTAGGCGTGGTAATCGGAGGACGCATTGGTTACGTGCTTTTTTATAATTTTGGTATGTTCTTAGATGACCCCATCTACTTATTCAAAGTGTGGACTGGCGGAATGTCATTCCATGGCGGGTTGTTAGGTGTCATCGCTGCAATGTTATGGTACGGCTACAAAAATGGACGGACCTTTTTCAGTATTGCTGACTTTATCGCGCCGTTAGTGCCTTTTGGTTTAGGCTTAGGTCGATTAGGTAACTTTATGAATGGCGAGCTGTGGGGGCGTGTTTCAGACGCTCCTTGGGCTATGATTTTCCCATACGGCGGCCCTTTACCTCGTCATCCGTCTCAGTTGTATGAGTTTGCGTTAGAAGGAGTGGTGTTGTTTTTCATCCTTAACTGGTTCATTCGCAGACCCCGCCCGTTAGCCTCCGTTTCTGGACTGTTCTTATTCGGTTATGGATCATTTAGGTTCATTATTGAGTACTTCAGAGAGCCTGATGCTCAATTAGGACTGTTTGGTGATTTTATTAGTATGGGACAAATACTTTCATTACCAATGGCTATTGGCGGTTTAGTGATGGTGTTGTGGGCATATAAACGCCAAAGCAAAACAGCGAAACAATCTTAATTTTTATACTCTATTTTTAGTGTTAGGAACAATATTTCATGAAGCAATATTTAGATTTGATGCAAGATATCGTAGATAACGGCACAGACCGTGGTGATAGAACGGGAGTTGGAACTCGCTCTTTGTTCGGGCGGCAGATGCGTTTTGATCTTAATGATGGTTTTCCGATGCTAACCACTAAGAAACTCTACACTCGAGCGATCATTCATGAACTGTTGTGGTTTTTAAATGGTGATACCAATGTTAAGTATCTACAAGACAATAAAGTATCAATTTGGGATGAGTGGGCGACTAAAGAGGGCGATTTAGGACCCGTATATGGCGCTCAGTGGCGTTCATGGGCCTGTCCAGATGGCAGTACTATTGATCAAATAGCGGACCTTATCGAGCAGATAAAAAACAAACCGCACTCACGACGTCACATCATTTCAGCTTGGAATCCTGCTGATTTACCTGATGAGAGTCAATCGCCACAAAAGAATGCTGAGCGAGGAAAGATGGCTTTAGCGCCGTGCCACTGCCTGTTTCAATTCTATGTGTCCGATGGCAAGTTATCTTGTCAGCTCTATCAACGCAGTGCAGACTACTTCTTAGGTGTACCATTTAATATTGCCAGCTATGCACTATTCACACATATGATCGCTCAACAGTGTGGCTTAGACGTTGGTGATTTTGTTCATACGTTTGGCGATGTTCATCTTTACTCCAACCACCTCAATGAAGAGATTGTGTTCGAGCACTTAAAGCGTACACCAACAGCACTACCAACCTTGGTTATCAAGCGTAAGCCGGATTCAATCTTTGATTATAAACTGGAAGATTTTGACATTATTGGCTACGAAGCTCAGCCGGGGATTAAAGCGCCAATAGCGATATAAGCAATTAATAGATAATAAAAAGCCCGAGAAGATAAACTTCTCAGGCTTTTTATTATTACGCTTTTTATACGGTGAAAGCTAGGATAGTGCCGGGTAAAAGGACAAATACAAAACCAATATAGACAGCAACCATAGATTTGTTCTTAGTCGCTACTTCCGCTATGTAGAAAGCCCCTTTCAATGGCAGTTCACGAAGGAAAGGGATGCCGAAGATAACTAAAGTAGAAGTCACGTTAAAGGTTAAATGCACCAGTGCAATTTGCAATGCAAAGACAGAGTATTCGCCTGTTACAGCCGTTGCTGCTAGTAGAGCAGTAATACAAGTTCCAATGTTTGCACCTAAGGTAAATGGGTAAACATCACGAACTTTTAATACACCAGTACCAACTAGTGGCACCATCAAACTCGTCGTGGTTGACGATGACTGAACTAATATTGTCACGATCGATCCTGATGCAATTCCATGCATTGGACCACGACCAATCGCACTTTTTAGAATATCACGTGCACGACCTACCATGAGTCTCTTCATTAGCTGGCCCATGACGGTGATGGAAACAAATACTAACGCGATGCCCAGGAAGATCAATATAAGCCCGCCAGTCATATCACCAAAGCTCGAAAGGGGCTCTTTTATAGCACTTACAAATGGTTTAGTCAGTGGTTTAATGAAGTTGAAGCTTTTTATGCTCATGTCACCAGCACTGAGAAGAGGTGAGACTAACCAGTATGAGATTTTTTCAAATATGCCAAACATCATCTCTAACGGTAAAAAGATAATCACCGCGAGTAAGTTAAAGAAATCGTGAATCGTTGCACAAGCAAAGGCGCGACGAAATTCATCTTTACAGCGAGCATGACCCAAGCTGACTAATGTATTGGTTAGTGTAGTGCCAATATTGGCGCCCATAACCATAGGTATAGCCATCTCTACCGGTAAGCCCCCGGCAACTAAGCCGACAATAATAGAGGTTACTGTACTGGAGGATTGAATTAGCGCCGTTGCGGTTAATCCAATCATCAAGCCTGCAATAGGGTGAGAGGCGAATTCAAAAAGTGTTTTTGCCTGCTCACCGACAGACCATTTGAAACCTGAGCTAATCATTGCCACGGCAAGAAGTAGCAAATATAGCATAAAGGCAAGACCTGCCCAGCGAACCCAGTTTGTGGAGCTTTTACTATCAACAGCAGCACTCAGTGTTTGGGTGTTCATCATATTAATCTCCGCGACTTATTCAGTTTTGTCGTTTTGTTTATCTGATGCGATAGTAGATAAGGTTTATTTCAGAAATATGACAATTTTAATAAAAGAGTGTCATATTGTGCACTCGAAATAAAAACATCAACAATATCATGCTAAATTATTGATATTATTGAATAAATATAACTTTAATTATTGTTGATATTTATTGTTATTTACACTTTTTTGTCAGTTTTAAGAAACTTACATGGCAGTTTAATTAAGCTGTTGTCACAAACTGCTTGGAAAAAACATCAGTTATCGCTCATTAGTTCGGTTTTTCCGAGTTAAATCCATAGAAGTTTCGACTGTTTATTGTTTTTTAAATATCGCACTCTAGAGAAACCTACAAAAAATGAGGATATTACTATGAACAGATGCAGTAGCATAATAGGAGCCGTTTTTGTCTTAACGTGTTTTTCAGTCAACTCAGAAGAGTACTCTCACTGCGCAACTGATGATCAAAGTGAAGTGTGCCAAGCATACTTGAGTGGCGTAAAAATAAACTGTAAAGAGGCGTTACAAGAGCTATCTTTAGCAGAAGAAAACAACGTAACGAACGAGAACTCTTTCATGGCAAGAGCGTTAGAGCAAAGAGCGGGTCAGAGAGTTAGATCAAATATAGGGATGTAATTTAAAGTGATTCTTATATTGAAAGCGTTGTCCTTACTGTCATAATTACTCAGTTAATTGCATTTCATTATGGAGCGTTATGTCTCATCTTAACTATAACCATCTTTATTATTACTGGATGGTTTGCAAAAAAGGTTCAGTGACCAAAGCTGCAGAAGCTCTATTTCTTACGCCTCAAACAGTCACAGGGCAGATCAAAGCGTTAGAAGAGAGAATGGATGGAAAGTTAACTAAGCGTAATGGACGAAGTATTGAGCCTACAGAGCTCGGTCAATTGGTCTATAAGTACGCTGACCGCATGTTTGGCTTAAGTTATGAGATGCTTGATATTGTTAACTACTCTCAAAAAGAGAATGTACTGCTTGATGTTGGAGTGGCTGATGCGCTGTCTAAGCGATTAGTCAGCCAAATATTGTTAGAGGCAGTACCCGACGATAACAGTATTCACTTACGCTGTTTTGAGTCAACTCATGAGCTGTTATTGGAGCAGTTGTCAGAACATAAGTTAGATATGATTTTATCTGATTACCCCGTCGATTCGACTCAAAGCCCAGGGCTATTCAGCAAAAAGCTCGGCGAATGTAATATGAGTTTTTTTTGTCAAAAAGCAATTCAATTTGACGATTTCCCTACGGACTTAGAAAAACACCGCTTACTGATCCCTGGTAGTCGAACTTCAATGGGAAGAAAACTGTTGCAGTGGTTTGATCAACGAGGCATTCAACCGAACGTTTTGGGTGAGTTTGATGATGCTGCATTGATGAAGTCTTTTGCTCGTTATAATGATGTGATTTTTTTAGCTCCTCAAATCTACCAAAACGAAGTTGATGGTAGTGCTCCACTCTATCAAGTAGCGAAAGTTGCGGAGTTAAAAGAGGAGTATTACGTTATTTTTGCCGAAAGAATGATACAACACCCTGCTGTTAAAAGTATCTGCGAAACTAATTTCCAATCTCTTTTTCTCGTCTAAATCCGATTGTGTTCTTCTAACGATGTAAAAAAGTAGTATTTTACATTCACATTTAGTAAATTAGCATAATCTTAATTAAAGGTTTTGAACGATGGATTTAAAGAGAATGGAACAGAACAGCGAGCAGGCTGTTGTACTACTCAAAGCAATGGCAAATGAAAGGCGTTTATATATTTTATGCTACTTGCTAGATGGCGAGATGTCAGTGGGAGTTATGTGTGAAAAGTTAGGTTTAAGTCAATCTGCTCTTTCTCAACATTTAGCTTGGTTACGACGTGATGAGTTAGTTCAAACGAGAAAAGAGTCGCAAACTGTTTATTATTCGATAAAAAGTGTTGAGGTAAAAGCGATGATCCAACTACTTCATGATCTTTACTGCAAATAACTCGATATTCTACTTATTAAGTTCAGAATTTAGAATATAAAAAAACCGGCCTAGGCCGGTTTTTATTACTGAACAATTCAATGTACTAATTAAAGCGCTTTGATTGCTGCAGTGAAGCGAGACTTATGACGTGCTGCTTTATTCTTATGAATAATGCCTTTGCCTGCCATGCGGTCCAAAATTGGTGTAACTGCTGCAAGTTCTGCAGTCGCTGCTTCTTTATCACCTGCTTCAATTGCTGCGATAGTTTTTTTCATGAAAGTACGCATCATAGAGCGACGGCTAGCGTTATGCTGGCGACGTTTCTCAGACTGGATAGCGCGTTTCTTAGCAGATTTACTATTAGCCAAGGGTCTAACTCCAAACTTTGATTCGGTGGAAAATTAAGGTCGAGAACTATGCCTAGACTAACCGAATTTGTCAAATGATTTGTGCAAAATATCGTCATCAACAAAACAATTCATGGTGATAACGGATTAACACGGTTAAGATGGCTCGTATTCTACCAGCATTCCTTTGTGTTGTAAGCTTTAGTATTCATCTTTTCGAGGTTTTTTGTGAGTAAACGTCTTTTACGTTCAGGAATGATAGTTAGTATCATGACTTTAGTCTCTCGTGTTTTGGGTTTAGTTCGTGATGTGGTAGTCGCAAACCTAATGGGGGCAGGGGCTTCAGCCGATGTTTTCTTTTTTGCTAATAAAATCCCTAACTTTTTACGACGTCTGTTTGCAGAAGGTGCTTTTTCTCAAGCTTTTGTTCCTGTTCTCACTGAATCTCATGCCGAGGGCGATTTAGACAAAACCAGAGAGCTAATTGCTAAGGTATCAGGGACGTTGGGTGTGATTGTTACCCTTGTTACTGTACTCGGTGTATTAGGCTCAGGAGTCATTACTGCGTTGTTTGGTGCTGGTTGGTTTCTTGACTGGTTAAATGATGGCCCAAATGCCGGTAAGTTTGAGCTTGCCAGTTTAATGTTGAAAATTACTTTCCCATATCTTTGGTTTATTACCTTTGTTGCTCTGTCTGGTGCAATTCTCAATACATTAGGAAAATTTGCCGTTTCTTCATTTACACCGGTGTTTTTAAATATCTCAATTATTGCATGTGCAACTTTTATCGCGCCAAATCTATCTCAACCGGAAATTGGATTAGCGATAGGTGTATTCCTTGGAGGATTGATCCAATTCTTATTTCAAATTCCTTTTTTAATTAGAGAGAAGGTATTTGTGCGACCGCAATGGGGTTGGCATGATCCCGGTGTGGTTAAAATCAGAACCTTAATGATCCCAGCTCTATTTGGTGTGTCTGTTAGTCAAATAAACTTGTTGTTTGATACATTTATTGCCAGTTTCTTAGCAACAGGTTCCATCAGTTGGCTCTACTATTCAGATCGATTGTTAGAGTTTCCATTAGGGTTATTTGGTATTGCCATCGCCACCGTTATTTTGCCTGCATTATCGAGAAAACATGTTGATTCTGAATCAACATCTTTTTCGAAAACCATGGATTGGGGAGTAAGAATGGTGCTACTTCTAGGGATACCGGCGATGCTAGGATTAATGGTTTTGGCTAAACCTATGTTGATGGTTCTGTTTATGCGAGGGGAGTTTACCTCGTCAGATGTTCATAATGCCTCTTTATCGCTGCTTGCTTACGCCTCGGGTCTACTCAATTTTATGTTGATCAAAGTGTTGGCCCCAGGTTATTACGCAAGACAAGATACCAAAACCCCGGTGAAGTATGGGATTATTGCGATGGTCACCAACATGGTGTTTAATGCTATTTTTGCCTCAATGTACGGTTATGTTGGGCTAGCAATGGCGACAGCACTGTCTGCATTAGTCAACGCTGGATTACTGTATCGAGGTTTGCATCTTGCAAATGTGTACCGATTATCAAAAGAGACCCTATTTTTTGTGAGTAAACTGTCCATTGCTGGTGTGTTTTTGGTATTAGTGCTTTTATGGTTTATGCCAAGTATGGATATTTGGGTAAGTTGGACGCTATTCAATCGAATCGGCATATTAGCGGCAATGATAGGATTGGGCGCGGCGGTGTATTTGATCACGGCACTATTGTTAGGTGTTCGATTACATCATCTAAAAGCGGAAATGTAATGGTATGCTAAGGCAATACCCAAACACTTACTGATAGTATATAATTCGTCGGTTTTTTGTCTCCAATAGTAGTGATAAAGCAGAATGGAATTAATTCGAGGGATTCACAATATACGCGCTAACCATCATGGTTGCGTTTTAACCATTGGAAATTTTGATGGGGTTCATCGCGGGCACCACCAAGTAATTCAAAAGGTTAGTGATAAAGCAGCCGAGTTAGGTTTGCCCTCGATGGTCATGACATTTGAACCCCAACCTTTGGAGCTTTTCTTAGGAGAGAATGCTCCAGCACGCTTAACTCGATTTCGTGATAAGTATGTTCAGTTGAGTAAATTAAGTTTAGCTCGCTTATTGTGTATTAATTTTAATCAAGAATTTGCCAATATAGAAGCAGAAGAGTTTATTCGTAGCTTGTTGGTAGAGCGTTTGGGTGTTAAGTTTCTAGTGGTTGGAGATGACTTTTCGTTCGGCCGAAACCGCTGTGGTAATTTCTCTTTATTAGAACAAGCGGGAAAAAAGTACGGATTTACCGTGGTGAGCACGCAGAGCTTCTGTATGTCTCAACAACGAGTGAG
The DNA here is from genome assembly GCA_016764915.1 of Aliivibrio sp. Classification (GTDB taxonomy): domain Bacteria; phylum Pseudomonadota; class Gammaproteobacteria; order Enterobacterales; family Vibrionaceae; genus Aliivibrio_A. Next base: position 16,061 of record JAESQY010000060.1, read on the forward strand.
CAGTACCTGCATTCGCGAAGCGTTAGCCAATGATGAACTAGAGAGTGCTGCGCAAATGTTAGGCAGAAAATACAGCATGACAGGCCGAGTTTCTCATGGTCAGAAGTTAGGTCGAACGATTGGTTTTCCTACAGCGAATATCCCACTAAAAAGGCGCGTCTCACCAGTTGCTGGTGTGTATGTGGTTAAAGTAAAAGGTTTTGGTAACAGTGCCATTGGCGGTGTTGCAAATATTGGTAATCGCCCAACAGTAGATGGGGTGCGCCAGCAGTTAGAAGTTCACTTATTTGATTTTACCGCCAACCTTTATGGCAAACAGCTTGAAGTTGAACTTCTACATAAATTACGAAAAGAGATAAAATTTGACTCTTTTGATGCATTAAAGAAACAAATCGAATCAGATGCTCAGAAAGCTCGGGTGTGGCTTTCTGACAATAATAATTAACTTCGCCCAAGTTAACGGAATTAAGAATCAATGAGTGACTATAAAGATACCCTGAACCTACCTGAAACAGGGTTTCCGATGCGCGGTAACCTGGCCAATCGTGAGCCAGCAATGCTTAAACGCTGGAATGACGCAGATCTTTACGGTGAAATCCGTAAAGCTAAGAAAGGTAAAAAATCTTTCATTTTGCACGATGGCCCTCCTTATGCCAACGGTGATATTCACATTGGTCATGCTCTGAATAAGATTCTTAAAGATATTATCATTAAGTCAAAGACTCTATCTGGCTTTGATTCTCCATATATTCCAGGTTGGGATTGTCATGGTCTACCAATTGAATTAGTGGTAGAGAAGAAAGTGGGTAAGCCGGGTCATAAAGTGACGGCTGCTGAGTTCCGTGAAAAGTGCCGCACTTATGCTGCGAAACAAGTTGAAGGTCAAAAAGAGAGCTTTATTCGTTTAGGCATCTTGGGTGAGTGGGATAAGCCTTATCGCACGATGGATTTTGCTACTGAAGCAAATATCATTCGCTCACTTGGTGCTATTGCTGATAAAGGTCACTTACTTAAAGGTTTTAAACCTGTTCATTGGTGTACCGATTGTGGTTCTGCGCTTGCGGAAGCAGAAGTTGAGTACCAAGACAAAGTATCACCTTCTATTGATGTGAAATTTAAAGCCGTGGATGAAGCTGCAGTGCTGGCTAAATTCAAGCTCGATGGAGAGCAAGGTCGTGGTGATATTTCAGTAGTTATCTGGACGACAACACCATGGACAATGCCTGCTAACCGTGCGGTTGCAATGCATGAAGACCTTGAATATGTATTAATTCAAGTTGAAGGTGAAACACCACAACGTCTGATCTTAGCTACTGAGCTGACTGAAAGTGTGCTGCAGCGTGCTGGCATTGAAAACCATACTAAATTGGGCTTCTGTACTGGTGCTGATTTAGAACTATTACGCTTCAACCATCCATTTTACAGTTTTGATGTGCCGATTGTACTTGGTGAGCACGTGACGATTGAATCGGGCACGGGTTGTGTGCATACCGCACCTGGTCATGGTCAAGAAGATTTCGTGGTTGCTAAAAGATACGATTTAGAAGTGGCTAACCCGGTAGGCAGTAATGGTGTTTATTTACCTGATACTGAACTTTTTGCAGGCCAACATGTATTTAAAGCAAATACTGCTGTTGTCGAAACGCTGCGTGAGCATGGCGCACTACTGCACCATGAAAAATATGAACATAGTTACCCACACTGCTGGCGCCATAAAACTCCAATTATCTTCCGTGCAACACCACAATGGTTTATTTCTATGGATCAAGCGGGCTTACGAGCTAAAGCGCTTGAAGAAGTAAAAAATGTACAGTGGATGCCAGAGTGGGGCCAAAGCCGTATTGAAGGGATGATTGAAGGTCGTCCTGAGTGGTGTATCTCTCGCCAACGTACTTGGGGCGTTCCTATTGCTCTATTTGTACATAAAGAGACACAAGAGCTTCACCCTAAGAGCAGTGAACTAATTGAAAAAGTCGCTAAATTGGTTGAAGAGAAAGGCATTCAAGCATGGTGGGATTTAGATTCGATTGAGTTAATGGGCGCTGAAGATGCCCAGAATTACGAAAAAGTAATGGATACTTTAGACGTATGGTTTGATTCTGGCGTTACTCATTCATCAGTCATAGACAGCCGTGAAGAGTTTAATGGCAACAGTGCTGATCTTTATCTTGAAGGCTCTGATCAACACCGTGGTTGGTTCCAATCATCGTTGATCACTTCTGTAGCAATGAAAGATAAGGCTCCGTACAAACAAGTGCTAACACACGGTTTTGTGGTTGATGGTAAAGGCCGTAAGATGTCAAAGTCTATCGGTAATGTTATTGCACCAAAAGATGTAACCAATAACCTTGGTGCTGATATTTTACGTCTTTGGGTTGCATCGACAGATTCAACCGGAGAAGTTGCGGTTTCTGATGAGATTTTAAAGCGTTCTGCTGACGCGTATCGCCGTATTCGTAATACCGCACGTTTCTTCTTAGCCAATCTAAACGGATTTAATCCGGAAACTGATTTAGTACCAGCAAAAGATATGATTGCTTTGGATCGCTGGGCTGTAGGACGTGCTTTGGCTGCACAAGAAGAGATCATTAAGTCATACGATGAGTATAACTTCCATAATGTGACCCAGCGTTTAATGCAGTTCTGTTCAATTGAAATGGGTTCATTCTATCTCGACGTGATTAAAGACCGTCAATATACGGGTAAACAGGGTGGCCATGCGCAACGCAGTTGTCAGAGCGCACTTTACTATATTGTAGAAGCGTTGGTTCGTTGGATGGCACCAATTATGTCATTCACGGCAGATGAGATCTGGAATGAGATGCCAGGTCAGCGCGATAAGTTTGTCTTTACAGGTGAGTGGTTCGACGGATTGTTTGGTCTTGAAGATAATGATGAACTCAATAATGAATTTTGGACTGAGATTCAACAAGTGCGTGGCGCGGTGAATAAATTGCTTGAAGCTGCTCGTGGTCAGAAGATTATCGGTAGTTCATTACAGGCTGAAGTAACCTTGTACGCTTCATCGGATCTTGCTGAGAAGATGAATAAGTTAGAAGATGAACTTCGTTTTGTACTTCTAACCTCGAAAGCGGACGTAATTATTACAGACAGCAAACCGGATGACGCTCAAGAGACAGAAGTTGATGGCCTATTTGTCACTGTAAAAGCCTCTGATGCTCAAAAATGCGATCGTTGTTGGCACTATGTTGCAGATGTAGGAACCGTTGAAGGTCATGATGAAGTTTGCAGTCGTTGTGTGACTAACATTGAAGGTGACGGTGAAGTCCGTCAATTTGTTTAATGACAGAAGCATCTAGATTGTCAATCAAACAGTCTGGACTCCGCTGGTTATGGCTAGCGGCAGTCGTGTTTGTTGCTGATGTAAGTATCAAACTGTTTGTTATGGATAACATGGGGTATGGGTGGGCAAACCGCATTGAGATATTGCCCTTCTTTAACTTTTTGTACGTTCATAATTACGGTGCGGCGTTTAGCTTTTTAAGTGATGCATCGGGTTGGCAGCGTTGGTTCTTTACTGGTATTGCATTTGTTATTTGCAGTTTACTTATCTATTGGATGAGAAAATCGTCCGCTGTAGATAAAATGACCAATGTTGCCTATGCTGCCATTATTGGTGGTGCCATCGGTAATGTCTTTGACCGATTAGTGCATGGTTTCGTGATTGATTATCTTGATTTTTATTGGGGTAATTATCATTGGCCAGCATTCAATCTTGCAGATGCCGCTATCTGTATTGGCGCTGGACTGATTGTGTTAGAGGGTTTTAAAGCAGATAAAGCCAAAAAAATTGATAATAGTGACTAACTGCATGATAGTTGCTAACCCATTAAATGTGAGCGCTGTCCGTTGATTCGGTCGGCGCTTTGCTTTATAAAAAGAGCGACAATAGAGAATATTAAGGAAGCAAACAATGTCGGTAATTAAAAAGAACAGTGAAGTTCTGATGCATTTTACCATTAAATTGCACGATGGTTCAGTGGCTGATTCAACCGCCAATTCAGGGAAACCTGCAAAATTTGTCATGGGTGATGGTTCGTTAAGTGACAACTTTGAAAAGTGTCTTCTCGGTTTAGAGGCGGATACAAAACACAGCTTAGAGCTCGACGCTGAAGATGCATTCGGAATGCCAAATCCAGATAATATTCATCATATGGACAGAAGTAAATTTGTCGGTGAATCAAAAGCTGAAGTCGGTACCATAATGGCGTTTAGTAGCCCTGATGGTATGGAAGTGCCTGGGATTATTACCGAAGTTGTTGGGAATTCTGTGACGGTTGACTTTAATCATCCACTAGCTGGTCAAGATGTCATTTTTGATATAGAAATTATCTCTGTAAATAACGTTTAAGTTATCAAAGTAGAATATAAGATGAAATACTATTAGCTAACCCTCGCGGTTTCTGTGCAGGCGTCGACCGTGCTATTAGCATTGTTGAGCGTGCATTAGAGATGTATCAGCCACCTATTTATGTTCGTCATGAAGTCGTACATAACCGTTTTGTCGTAGAGGGATTAAAACAGCGAGGAGCTATTTTTGTCGAGGAGCTGTCTGAAGTGCCTGATGACAATATTGTCATTTTTTCAGCGCATGGTGTATCTCAAGCGGTACGTACAGAGGCAAGAGATCGTCAATTAACCGTGTTCGACGCCACTTGTCCACTGGTCACTAAAGTGCATATGGAAGTAGCCAGAGCAAGTCGAAAACATATGGAAGTGGTGCTAATTGGCCATGCTGGTCATCCTGAAGTCGAGGGGACTATGGAGCAGTATGCGAGTGTTAAAGGCGGCATGTATCTAGTCGAAACGCCAGCGGATGTAGACCGATTAGTGGTTGCCGATCCAAGCAATTTTCACTATGTAAGCCAGACCACCCTATCTGTGGATGAAACGTCTGACGTCATCACTAAATTACGTGAAGTATTTCCAGATATTCAAGGTCCAAGAAAAGATGACATTTGCTACGCGACTCAAAACCGACAAGATGCGGTACGTGAAATGGCCAGTAAAGTAGATGTGTTGATTGTTGTTGGTTCCAAAAATTCCTCAAATTCAACTCGATTAAAAGAGTTATCTGAAAAACTAGGTACTTCAGCTTATTTAACGGACTGCCCTGAAGATATTCAATTAGATTGGCTTGATGGCAAAGAGTTAGTTGGTGTTACTGCAGGTGCTTCGGCTCCTGAAGAGCTGGTGAATCAAATTATAGAGCGTATTAAAGAGATTGGAAATGCGACGGTTGAAGAGCTAAGTGGCCGAGAAGAAAATATGTTCTTTGAAGTGCCAAAAGAGCTTCAAATTAAAAATATAACCTAGAATCTTTAAACCTCAATCACTAAATCAGGATTGGAGTTTTTTATAAACATAAAGGAGATAACGCAATGGTACGTATTGCGATAGCAGGGGCTGCAGGACGCATGGGCCGAAATTTAATGAAAGCGGTGCATCTTTCAGAAACTGCAATACTGGCGGCGGCAAGTGAAAGATCCGACTCTACACTGGTGGGAGCTGATGCTGGTGAACTGGCGGGTATTGGGAAGTTAAACATCGCTATTGTTGATGACTTGGCCAAGGAGAGTGATAAATTTGACGTTATCATTGATTTTACCGCGCCAGTTTCAACATTGCATAACTTAACCATTTGCCAAAAGTTTAACAAAGTATTGGTCATTGGAACGACAGGGTTCAGTGATGCCGAAAAAGAGATCATAGATCAAGCATCAAATGTCATGCCAATTATTATGGCTCCTAACTACAGTGTTGGCGTCAACGTTGTTTTTAAATTGCTTGAGAAAGCGGCTAAAGTGATGGGTGACTATTGTGATGTTGAGATCATAGAAGCACATCACCGCCATAAGGTAGATGCTCCCTCTGGCACTGCCATTGGCATGGGGGAGGCGATTGCTGGTGCTATGGGCAATAAGCTTTCAGATGTTGCAGTGTATGCTCGTGAAGGGATTACTGGTGAGCGAACCAAAGATGAAATCGGTTTTGCAACCATACGTGCTGGGGATATTGTCGGAGAACACACTGCAATGTTTGCCGATATCGGTGAGCGGGTTGAAATAACACACAAAGCCACCGATAGAATGACGTTTGCTAATGGTGCTGTGCGTGCCGCGGTTTGGCTTGCCCCTAAAACAGCAGGCTTTTATACCATGCAAGATGTATTAGGTTTAGACGAACTGTAATGCACTGGGTACTTATGCACCTTAGTCTTCGGTGTGTAAGTGCTTTATTCATAACTGGTGAATAATATTTCCACTTAAAACCTCCTCTATTTCCTGCGACTTATCTTGTTTTTTCATTGTAATTGTTGGTATTCTTATCTCAACAGCTCATAACTAATGCTTTGTTGGTGTGTTTATCGATTGCCTTTTAATGGGCACAAAATTTTTAAGTCAAAAAAGATAAATTTTCAATAAAAAATGATTTATAGATGAAAAAATCACAAAAGCACATCTTTAAGTGTTTTTTTTAATGTTCTTATGCTGCTTTTTGCTTGAAATGCTCGAAAGTGGCGGTTATTTTTTGGTAATTTGTTGACACTTACTCTATAAATAACTAAACTCTCGCTAATTTGTCGAAAATTAGTTATTTTAATTTATGACTTTGCTCAGATTAGAGTGAATAAGAAAAAAATCACTCTAACTGCATTTTTATTGTTTTTGGAGGTTGTCTTGAGTAAATCTGCACTGTTAGTCCTTGAAGATGGGACTGTGTTCCGTGGTGAATCAATTGGGGCAGATGGTTCTTCTGTTGGGGAAGTCGTTTTTAATACCTCGATGACTGGGTATCAAGAGATCTTAACGGATCCCTCTTATTCTCAGCAAATTGTTACTCTAACTTATCCACATATAGGCAATACAGGAACTAACTCTGAAGATGAAGAGTCCTCTTCTATTCATGCCCAAGGCTTAGTTATCCGTGACCTCCCTCTTTTAGCTTCAAACTTTCGTAATCAACAATCCCTTTCTGACTATTTAAAATCTCAAAATATTGTAGGCATTGCTGAAATTGATACGCGTAAATTGACTCGTATTTTACGTGAGAAGGGCGCTCAAGGCGGATGTATTGTTGCCGGTGATAATATCGATGAAGCCTTAGCACTAGCCAAAGCAAAAGCTTTCCCTGGATTAAAAGGTATGGATTTGGCTAAAGAGGTGACAACCTCTGAAGCATACCAATGGAAGCAAGGCTCTTGGACGTTAACGGATGGTTTACCTGAAGCGAAAGATGACAGTGAACTTCCTTTCCATGTTGTGGCTTATGACTTTGGTGCGAAACGCAATATTCTGCGTATGTTAGTTGACCGAGGTTGTCGTCTAACAGTAGTTCCAGCGCAAACATCTGCAGAAGATGTATTAGCAATGAATCCTGATGGTGTGTTCTTATCAAATGGACCGGGTGACCCAGAACCTTGTACCTACGCGATTGAAGCGACCAAAACCTTCCTTGATAAAGGCTTACCCATTTTTGGTATCTGTCTTGGGCATCAAATTCTAGCTTTAGCAAGTGGTGCGCAAACAGTGAAGATGAAATTTGGTCACCATGGTGCAAACCACCCAGTTAAAGATCTCGACCGCAATGTGGTTATGATTACTTCTCAAAACCATGGCTTTGCAGCGGATGAAGAGACACTGCCTGCTAACTTACGCGCAACACATAAATCCCTGTTTGATGGCTCTTTGCAAGGTATACATCGCACTGACAAACCTGCATTTAGCTTCCAAGGGCATCCAGAGGCAAGCCCAGGACCACATGATGCAGCACCTTTGTTTAACCACTTTATCGACCTTATTAAACAGTTTAAAAACGCTTAAATCGGAGTAGTGAAAAAATGGCAAAACGTACTGATATTAAAAGCGTACTAATTTTAGGTGCTGGTCCAATTGTTATTGGGCAAGCTTGTGAGTTTGACTACTCTGGCGCACAAGCGTGTAAGGCACTACGTGAAGAGGGCTACCGAGTTATTCTTGTTAACTCAAATCCGGCGACTATCATGACCGACCCAGACATGGCTGATGCAACCTATATCGAGCCTATTCAGTGGGAAGTAGTTCGTAACATCATTGAAAAAGAGCGCCCGGATGCCGTGTTGCCGACAATGGGAGGGCAAACGGCGCTTAATTGCGCGTTAGATCTTGAAAAACATGGTGTGCTGGCCGAATTCGGTGTTGAAATGATTGGTGCGACAGCGGATGCAATTGATAAAGCTGAAAACCGTTCGCGATTTGATAAAGCGATGAAATCGATTGGTCTAGACTGTCCTCGTGCTGATACCGCAACCACCATGGAGGAGGCTTATAAAGTTCTCGATATGGTTGGCTTCCCTTGTATTATTAGACCTTCTTTTACTATGGGGGGCTCTGGGGGCGGTATTGCGTACAACAAAGAAGAGTTTGAAGAGATTTGTACTAACGGTTTAGAGTTATCACCAACCAATGAGCTGCTGATTGATGAATCTCTCATCGGTTGGAAAGAGTATGAGACGGAAGTGGTTCGTGATAAAAACGACAACTGCATTATCGTTTGTACTATTGAAAACTTTGATGCAATGGGGGTTCATACCGGCGACTCAATCACCGTTGCGCCAGCCCAGACATTAACCGACAAAGAGTACCAGTTGATGCGAAATGCATCACTTGCCGTACTGCGTGAAATTGGTATCGAAACAGGCGGTTCAAACGTTCAATTCGGCATCAACCCAAAAGATGGCCGTATGGTGGTTATCGAGATGAACCCTCGAGTATCACGCTCATCAGCATTAGCGTCTAAAGCTACGGGGTTCCCGATAGCTAAGATTGCCGCCAAACTTGCTATTGGTTATACATTAGATGAGTTGATGAATGATATCACTGGTGGCAAAACGCCAGCATCATTCGAACCAACTATTGATTATGTTGTAACTAAAATTCCACGTTTTAACTTTGAAAAGTTTGCCGGTGCTAATGATCGTTTGACCACTCAGATGAAATCAGTCGGTGAGGTGATGGCCATTGGTCGTAACCTACAAGAGTCACTGCATAAAGCACTTCGTGGTTTAGAAGTGGGTGCAAATGGTTTTGATGAGATGGTGGACTTGGATGACCCTGCTTTAATGAGCAAGATTCGTCATGAGCTTAAAGAGCCTGGTTCTGAACGTATTTGGTACATTGCAGACGCTTTCCGTGCAGGCATGTCAGTAGATGGCGTCTTCAATTTAACCAATGTTGACCGTTGGTTTTTAGTGCAAATTGAAGATATTGTAAAGCTGGAACATAAAATTAAAGAGAACGGATTTGCAGGGCTGAATAAAGATGTGTTGCGCAAGCTAAAGCGTAAGGGTTTTGCCGATGCTCGTCTTGCTACGCTACTTGGTGTAGCCGAGAGCGAGATTCGCAAACTACGCTATCAGCATGATATCCACCCAGTTTATAAACGCGTTGATACGTGTGCTGCTGAGTTTTCATCAGATACAGCTTACATGTACTCAACATACGATGAAGAGTGTGAAGCAAACCCTACCGATAAAGAAAAAATTATGATTCTTGGTGGCGGTCCGAACCGCATTGGTCAAGGTATTGAGTTTGATTACTGCTGTGTGCATGCTTCATTAGCGTTGCGTGAAGATGGGTATGAAACCATTATGGTCAACTGTAACCCTGAGACAGTATCAACAGATTACGATACCTCAGACCGCCTCTATTTCGAACCTGTTACTCTCGAAGATGTATTAGCAATAGCGCGTATTGAAAAGCCAAAGGGCGTGATTGTTCAGTATGGTGGACAGACACCGTTGAAACTTGCTCGCGCTCTTGAGGCTGCTGGTGTACCAATTATTGGCACTAGCCCTGATGCCATAGACCGAGCAGAAGATCGTGAACGATTTCAACAGGCAGTTGATCGCTTAGGCCTACTTCAACCGAAAAATGCGACAGTGACCGCAATGGATCAAGCCATTGAAAAATCAAAAGAGATTGGCTTTCCATTAGTTGTTCGTCCTTCATACGTTTTAGGCGGACGTGCGATGGAAATTGTTTATGATGAAACGGATTTACGTCGTTACTTTAATGAAGCAGTTAGTGTTTCTAATGAATCACCAGTACTGCTTGACCGTTTTTTAGATGATGCGACTGAAGTTGATGTTGATGCAATCTGTGACGGCGAGCGTGTGGTGATTGGCGGTATTTTAGAGCACATCGAGCAAGCAGGGGTCCATTCCGGTGATTCAGCCTGTTCACTGCCTGCTTACACACTAAGTAACGAAATTCAAGATGAGATGCGTCGACAAGTTGAGAAGCTGGCATTTGAGCTGGGTGTACGTGGTTTGATGAATGTTCAGTTTGCTGTCAAAGGTAACGATGTCTATTTGATTGAAGTGAATCCACGTGCTGCACGTACGGTGCCATTTACCTCAAAAGCGACTGGCGTACCATTGGCCAAAATTGCGGCACGTGTTATGGCTGGGCAATCACTAGAGTCGCAGGGCTTTACTAAAGAGATTATCCCGCCTTACTACTCAGTAAAAGAGGTAGTACTGCCGTTTAACAAGTTCCCAGGAGTTGACCCACTGTTAGGGCCAGAAATGCGCTCAACAGGGGAAGTGATGGGTATTGCTGATAACTTTGCAGAAGCGTTTGCTAAAGCGGACTTAGGCTGTGGTAAAGAGTACTCAGATGACGAATCTGGACCTGGTCGTGCGCTGCTCTCGGTTCGTAATAATGATAAGCAACGTGTTGTTGATTTAGCCTCTAAGTTGATTAAGTTAGGGTATGAGCTAGATGCGACGCATGGTACAGCGGTCATCTTAGGCGAAGCGGGCATAAATCCTCGCTTGGTTAATAAGGTACACGAAGGACGTCCACACATTCTCGACCGTATTAAAAATGGAGAGTACAGTTACATTGTTAATACAGCAGAAGGTCGTCAAGCAATTGAAGATTCAAAACTTCTTCGTCGCGGTGCGCTTGGTGGTAAAGTGAATTACACCACTACGTTAAACGCAGCATTTGCGACTTGTATGGCACATACTGCGGACAACAAAGCATCGGTCACCTCAATTCAAGAGTGGCACGCGAAGATTAAATAAACACGAATAACGTTCAAATAAAAGAGCCGTAACGTCTGACGTTACGGCTCTTTTTTTCAATCAAAATATAGGGTAACTACAAGGTGTCGTTAATCATACTTTGATAAAAGTCACGCTCAAAACGTTCAATAGGTGATTGCACTGGAGGCGCGTTGTCCAGCTTTTTAACAGGATGGTAATCTGCGATGAGTTGAATAAACAACAGGATTTCCCCTTTTTTTGTGTTCACAAATCCCGCCATATTGTAACTGCCAAACAGTGAACCACTTTTAGCTGTAATGGCATTGAGTATTGGTGCTTTGCGCATGCTAGCACGATACTTTAATGTGCCATCAACACCTGAAGTGGGAAGGGCATCTAACAGATTGAGTTCGCTGTTGTGTCGGTAGATATAGGAGAGAACCGTGCTGAGTTGCTGTGCTGTCATTTTATTGTTTCTCGATAATCCCGAACCATCGGCTAACACGGCGAGTTCAATATCAATGTTTGCTTGTTGCAACAAAATGGCTTTAATCGCCGCAGTGCCGTTACTAAAACTGCCTGCTTGCTGATAATAAATATGACCGAGTGTTTTGGTTATATTGTCAGCATAGAGGTTGTTTGACTCTTTCAACATGGTCTTAATCAACAAAGAGAGAGGCTCTGACTGGTGAGTCGCAAGGGGGGATTCTGAGGGCTGGAAATCTGCAGTTGGAACGCCTTGCAAAATATCACCTTCAAGCTGGATGTTATGATCAGTGAGTAATCGTTGAACCACATGTTTGCTGTATAAAAAAGTATTCTGCACGGCAAACTTAAGGGGCAGTGGTGTTGAGCGTTGCTGTAAACATCCGGATAAATGATAGTGATTATTTGGGCTAGTGAGCAGCTCTAAATCGCAAAATTGACTTTTTTTCTCTGATTTAGAGACGCTAATCGCGGAAGTGTTTACCTCTATAGATTGGTGCTGAGGCACATGAACACGGGTTTTTCCGTTACTTTCTGTATAAATGGAGGCCATGACCGCATTTTGATTGAGCGTAATAGCACTGGATGGCGCACTGTATCCTATTCCCATAATATCCCAAGGCCAGCCAACACCGCGTTCATAACCAGTAAAAACAGAGTCGTTGAGCCAAAGGTTGCCTTTAATTGAGTGTAACCCTGACTGTTTTGCTTGCTGTAACAGCTGTGACAGGTTCTGTTCGGTCAAAGTGGGGTCACCACTGAAATTAATCACCACATCGCTGCCATCGCGCTGCAGAGAGGTTTTAAATTGATAGTTATCAGTGAGCAGCAGTTTGGCCGCGAGTGCAGTGACGAGCTTTTGTGTGCTGGCGGGGGGGATCATCTGCTCACTGTTGTGATTGAGCAATGTTTTCCCGCTGGATAGAGAGTGAACAAACAGTGAGGCGCGACTTCCCTTTGGTAATTGCTGCAGAGCCGTATCCACAGAGGCTTGGACTGATGAGGTGATCATAACAAACAGAGAAAAAGCAAGGCGAAGTGTCATAGATGATAGCCATTTAAGAGAGTGCGAGATGGCAGTATAACAGATAAAAAAAAACGCCTGCATGAGTCAGCAGACGTTTAGTTTGTAGCGAATTAGACTGGATTAGAAGTCGTAACGCATACCGAGTGCTAGCTCATCTTCAGCTTGAATATTAGAAATACCGTTACCAGAATCTAATAGGTTGAAGTTGTACGAGATGTAAGTACGGAAGTTGCTATTAAAGAAGTAAGTCGCATCAACCGCTACTCTGTCAATAGAGTCTGCAGAGTCTTTACTGTCTACTTCAGCGTTGTTGTAGGTGGTTGTGAACACGGTTTTACCCATAGTGTAAGCCGCTGCTAATTCGTAACCTGTGTAGTCGCCATCTGTTTCAGCAACTTGACCATCGGTGTAAACACCAGCAAAGTAAAGATCGCCCATAGTGTAAGAGGCAGCAAACATCATTTCATCTTGGTCATCTTGATCCGCGTAACCACCACCCAGTGCTAGGCCAGTATCACCGATAGCGTAGATGCCAGATAGTGAGTAACCATCTTTGCCGTTATCTTCGAACTCATCTTTTATTACGTTTTTAGTTTGGTCAGCAAAACGGTAACTTGCTTTTAAACTAAGATCAGAGAATTGACCTTTGTAAGCGAGCATGTTGTCAGTACGGTCTGCTGCAGCAATTTTCATTGCAGCTTCGTTACCGTGGTAAGCCATGATATCAGTGAAATCAGTGATAACATCTAAAGCACCGTCATTTTTACCGTAAGTGACTTCACCAAACTCGCCGCCGAAACCTGCGTAAGTATAACGGTTTTCTAGATTGCTGCTGTCTGATTCACCTAAAGCCTTATTATCAGCAGTTGTGAATTCGCCTTCATAAAAACCAACACCGTATAAACCGTCAGTGATTTGAGTTTTGCCTCTCACATTGATACGAACGCGAGTTTTGTCGTTAACTTTGCCATCTTGTACTGCCATGCGAGCTTCTGCACGGCCACCAAGCTCTAAAGAGGTGCCATCAGCGGCATAAATTTCTGCTGCGTTAACTGAACCAGCGGTTGCTATTGCTGCTACTGCTAGAGCAAGAATTGTTTTATTCATTTTGATTTCCTTTATAAGGGTTCGTAGAAAATTCTATTACATTTCAAATGAAGGCTATTGCTTATATTTTCTTATATTTAAGAGGTTATGCAAAGCTCACATATATATTTGGTGAGTTAATTTTTACAGCTAACAGAAACTAATTCGTAGTAAAATTATGTAAAAGTCGTCGATGATGACCGTTTTAAGCTCATTATTACTGTTGATTTTACAGTTAACGTATTGATTTACATTCTCTATTCTATTTTCAATTAAGTTCTGTTTCATTTGAAAGAAAATCGATTTTTTATCTTTTTTGTGCTTTTTTTACACCATATTTTGTGATCAAGATCTACATAATCGGTGGGTAATAAGACAGTTCAACCTGTTTTACTTCATTTTTAATTTGAAGCGAATAACGAAAAATTAATAGATAGGTGACCAAAGAGCTAACTTTGTTTACACTATCGGCTATTCAAATAGCATGATTGAGCACATAAGTTTCAGAGTGAGTGAGTTCAAAACGCGTTAAGTAATTGTGTTGAGGTATTACAGTAATGGATAAAGTTCCAATGACAGTTCGTGGCGAGAAAAAGCTGCGTAAAGAGTTAGAAATATTATTGAAGCGTCGCCCAATCATCTCAAAAGCGATTGGTGAAGCCCGTGAATTGGGTGATTTAAAAGAGAATGCTGAATACCATGCTGCTCGAGAAGATCAGGGTATTTGTGAAGCTCAAATTCGTGATATTGAGTATAAATTATCACTGTCACAAGTTATTGATGTGACGAAAATGGATAATAACGGCAAAGTTATTTTTGGTACAACCGTTACGTTAATTGATATAAATTCTGATAAAGAGTTTATTTATCAAATTGTTGCCGATGATGAAGCAGATATAAAAACGGGCCGGATTTCTGTTAATTCACCTATCGCACGTGGTTTGATTGGTAAAATGGAAGGTGATGAAACCGTGATTCAGACACCTGGCGGTCAAAAAGAATTTGAAATCGAAAAGGTTGAGTACATTTAATTGTAACAACCCATTAAAAAACGATTAAAAAAAAGGCCGCGAAGCGGCCTTATTTACGTGGTATTTCTATTTTCCGTGCTTCTGTTTGACGGAATAGAACAAGTACCTTGCCAATTGTTTGAACTTTTTCTGCTTTTGTTTCACGTACAATTGCTTCTATAATCAAATTCTTAGTGTCACGGTCTTCAGATGCCACACGGATTTTAACCAGTTCATGATGATTTAAAGCAATCTCGATTTCAGCAAGAACAGCTTCAGTTAAACCATTAGAGCCCATTAAAACAATGGGTTTTAAATTGTGCGCAAGACCTTTAAGGTGTTGCTTCTGTTTGGTGCTAAGGTTCATAAAAGCCTTATTAAATTAGATTAAGGGTTGAAAACAACCTATTCTAACGCCATCTAGAGTCTAAGACTAATTTTTTGTAACGGTCTTCACAGTTTTGATGAAAATTAGGTAATAAATGAGTAAAAATAAACATTCGGCAAGCTCAGGCCGCTGGCTGAAAGAGCACTTCGATGACAAATATGTTTTAGAAGCGCAAAAAAGAGGCTATCGATCTCGTGCTATCTTTAAATTAGAAGAGATACAGAATAAAGATAAACTGATCAAACCAGGGATGACGGTTGTTGACCTTGGTGCAGCCCCCGGAGGTTGGTCACAGTATGCAGCTGAAATTGTAGGTGATTCTGGGCAAGTGATTGCTTGCGATATATTATCTATGGACTCAATTGCTGGCGTGAGTTTTCTTCAAGGGGATTTCCGAGAGGACGCTGTTCTTAAAGCGCTATTGAATCGCATTCAACCTAAGATGGTTGATGTGTTGATGTCTGATATGGCGCCTAACATGAGCGGCAACCAGTCGGTTGACCAACCAAGAGCTATGTATCTTGTTGAATTAGCACTGGATATGTGCCGACAAATACTTGGCCCTGAAGGCAGTTTTACTGTTAAAGTTTTTCAAGGTGAAGGCTTTGATCAATACCTTCAGGATGTCAGAAATATGTTCAAAGTTGTGAAAATTAGAAAACCCGATTCTTCCAGAGCACGCTCTAGAGAAGTATACATAGTGGCTACAGGTTATAAACTGTAGTAGTCTACCTTTATTATTATAGCTACCGCGGGGTTAACACCTTGAGTGACATGGCAAAAAATCTCATTCTATGGCTAGTGATAGCCGTTGTTCTAATGTCTGTTTTCCAGAGCTTCGGCCCAAGTGAAAATAGTGGAAAACAAACTGATTACACCACATTCGTAAAGGAAGTTGGTCAAGGTCAGATTCGAGAAGCACAGTTTAATAACCGTGAAATCACATTTGTTAAAAATGATGGTAGCCGTAACATAACTTACATGCCGGTTTATCAAGATCCGAAACTTCTGGATGATTTGATCAATCAAAATGTAAAAGTTGTAGGTACAGCACCTGAAGAGCAGAGCTTAATCGCTTCTATTTTTATCTCTTGGTTCCCAATGATTTTACTCATTGGAGTGTGGATATTCTTCATGCGCCAAATGCAAGGCGGCGGTGGCAAAGGTGCTATGTCGTTTGGTAAGAGTAAAGCGCGCATGATGACCGAAGAGCAGATCAAAACTACATTTGGTGATGTTGCAGGCTGTGATGAAGCCAAAGAAGAGGTTAAAGAACTCGTAGATTTCTTACGTGATCCTAGTCGTTTCCAGAAACTGGGAGGTAAAATTCCAACCGGTATTCTTCTGGTCGGTCCTCCGGGTACAGGTAAAACACTGCTTGCCAAAGCAATCGCAGGTGAAGCAAAAGTGCCTTTCTTTACAATTTCTGGTTCTGATTTTGTTGAGATGTTTGTTGGTGTCGGTGCTTCACGTGTTCGTGATATGTTTGAGCAAGCTAAAAAAACGTCTCCATGTATCATCTTTATCGATGAAATTGATGCTGTAGGTCGCCAACGTGGCGCAGGTGTTGGTGGTGGTCACGATGAGCGTGAGCAAACATTGAACCAAATGCTGGTTGAGATGGATGGTTTTGAAGGCAACGAAGGCGTAATTGTTATTGCTGCTACTAACCGCCCAGATGTTTTAGATCCAGCGCTGCTTAGACCTGGACGTTTTGACCGTCAAGTCATCGTTGGGCTGCCTGATGTACGTGGACGTGAGCAGATATTAAAAGTACATATGCGTAAAGTACCGCTCGCTTCAGATGTAGAACCTTCAGTTATCGCTCGCGGTACACCCGGTTTCTCTGGTGCAGATTTGGCTAACTTAGTGAATGAATCCGCTCTGTTTGCCGCTCGTGGTAACAAGCGTGTAGTATCCATGGTCGAGTTTGAACTGGCTAAAGACAAAATCATGATGGGTGCAGAGCGCAAGTCTATGGTGATGTCTGATGCTCAGAAAGAGTCAACGGCTTACCATGAGGCTGGACACGCTATTGTTGGGCGTCTTGTGCCAGAGCATGATCCAATTCATAAGGTAACCATCATACCTCGTGGTCGAGCTCTGGGTGTGACGATGTTTTTACCTGAAGGCGATGAAATTAGCATTAATTTACAAAAGCTTGAGAGTAAAATATCGGTTGCTTACGGTGGGCGCTTGGCTGAAGAGTTGATTTACGGTGCTCAAAAAGTCTCGACTGGAGCATCAAGTGATATCCAATATGCTACTGATATTGCTCGTAAAATGGTCACGCAGTGGGGGTTTTCAGATAAGCTTGGTCCGCTGCTCTATTCTGAAGATGAAGGCGAAGTTTTTCTTGGTCGTTCCATCACGCAAAGTAAGCATATGTCGGATGCGACCGCTCAGCTTATTGATGATGAGATTCGAATGATTATTGAACGCAATCATGAGCGCGCTAGAAAACTTCTTGAAGCTAATATGGATATCATGCATTCAATGAAAGATGCGTTAATGAAGTATGAAACGATTGATTCTGGTCAAATTGATGACTTGATGGATCGAGTGGAAGAGATTCGAGATCCGCAAGGTTGGACTGCCGATGATGCACCAGTGGCAAAACCGGTGAAAGAAGAAAAAGCGGAAGAGACAGAAAAAGAGTCAAAAGAAGAAGAGGGTACTGATGATAAATCAGATGACTCTGAACAAGAGAAATAACCGTTAACACAAGTAATTGTGCATAATATTGACCCTGAGAAGCCATTCTCAGGGTTTTTTCATTTCAGCAGTAAAGACATAAATGATGATTTTAAAAAGCAGAACTAAAAAACTTAATTTAGAATATTCACGCGTAATGGGGATATTAAATGTAACTCCAGATTCATTTTCTGATGGTGGTAGATACAGAATTCTTGAAACTGCATTTAAAAAAGCACAAGCAATGATAGATGCTGGAGTGCACATTATTGATATCGGCGGTGAGTCTACACGACCAGGAGCACAGGAAGTGACGGTTGATGAAGAGCTCTCGCGTGTTATTCCGATCATTTCAGAAATTAGGCAGCGTTCTGATGTCTGGATTTCAATTGATACCAGTAAAGCTGAAGTGATGAAACAAGCCGTTGAGGCAGGTGCTGATATCATTAATGACGTTCGTGCATTGCAAGAGCCTAATGCGCTAACGACAGCCGCAGAACTGCAAGTCCCTGTCTGTCTCATGCATATGCAAGGCGCACCAACAACGATGCAGCGCAACCCAAGCTATGATGATCTTTTTGATGATATCAGCGCGTTTTTAGTTGAACGTATAAAACAGTGCGAACAACAGGGACTGACAAGAGAGAACATCATTCTTGATCCTGGATTTGGTTTTGGAAAAACATTAGAACAAAACTATCAACTGCTTGCTAGGTTTGAATATTTTCATCAGTTAGGTTTGCCATTACTTGCTGGAATGTCAAGAAAATCTATGATTTTCAATTTGTTAGATAAAAAGCCAACAGAAATACTTGCAGGTAGTTTAGCGTGTGCAACAATAGCGGCTATGAAAGGAGCACAAATCATTCGAGTTCATGATGTTGAAGATACCATCGAGGTAGTAAAAGTGTGTAAAATGACACAGCAGTTTCAATGTCAGTAAATAGCGAATCATATCCGCGATACAGTAAGAATAGATAAATAAGGAAGAGCAGATGACAGAACGTAAGTTTTTTGGAACCGATGGTATTCGCGGTAAAGTTGGGCAAACACCCATTACTCCAGATTTTGTTTTAAAGTTAGGTTGGGCTGCAGGGAAAGTGCTGGCTAAACAAGGAACTAAGACTGTTATTATTGGGAAAGATACTCGAATATCGGGTTATATGCTTGAATCTGCGCTTGAGGCTGGGCTTGCTGCTGCTGGATTGAAAGCAACACTAACTGGGCCGATGCCGACACCTGCCGTTGCTTATTTAACACAAACATTTAGAGCTGAAGCTGGCATTGTTATTTCAGCGTCGCACAACCCCTATTATGACAACGGCATTAAGTTCTTCTCAGCAGAAGGTACAAAATTAGCGGATGATGTTGAACTTGCCATTGAAGCTGAAATGGAAAAGCCGCTTACTTGTGTCGAATCATCACTTCTTGGGAAAGCAATGCGTCTTGATGATGCCGCTGGACGTTATATAGAATTTTGTAAAAGTACGTTTCCTAAAGAGCTTAATCTTGGGGGAGTGAAGATGGTGATCGATTGCGCTAATGGTGCAACCTATCACATTGCGCCTAATGTGTTTGAAGAGTTAGGGGCAGAGGTCATTGCGATAGGCTGTGAGCCAAACGGTACCAACATCAATGCAGAAGTAGGCGCGACGGATGTTCGAGCTCTGCAAGCTGAAGTGGTTAAGCAAAAAGCCGATTTTGGCGTTGCATTTGATGGTGATGGTGACCGAGTTATTATGGTGGATGAATTTGGAGAGAAAGTCGACGGCGATCAAATAGCCTATATTATTGCACGTGATGCACTGCGTCGTGGTGAGTTAAAAGGTGGTGTGGTTGGCACGTTAATGACCAACATGGGTATGGAGATTGCGCTGAAGAATTTAGGTATTCCTTTTGAGCGATCTGCAGTTGGTGATAGGTATGTAATGCAAAAATTAGTCGAAAATAACTGGCTAATTGGTGCTGAAAATTCAGGGCATGTTATTTTACTGGATAAAGTAACAACCGGAGATGCGATTGTTGCCGCTTTACAGGTTATTGCCTCTATCGTGGGCAGCAAAATGAGCTTGAAAGAGCTAAACAATGGCATGACGATGTTTCCTCAGGTTCTTGAAAATGTAAGATTTAGCGGTGATTCAAATCCATTAGAGTCTGAAGCTGTGAAGCTGGCAGTCAGTGAAGTTGAAGCTAAACTCGGTGATAATGGTCGAGTATTGTTACGTAAGTCGGGCACTGAGCCATTAATTCGAGTGATGGTTGAGGGGGAAGTTGCAGAAGATGTTCAAGCCTATGCTTTACAGATAGCTGAAGCGGTAAAACAGAGTTTTTAAATCAAGAGTAACGAGTCCAATTATAGCTCTTGGCTCTGTTTGGCTCTGTTCAGAATTCTTTTTTGTTCGTTTAATCAGCAATCAGTTCAATACATGGCATTATTTTGAAATTTAGCTTGTAACCCTATATAGGTTTGGTTAGTATTCTCCGGCCTCTTTAAACAGAGGGCGTGCTAGCATTGCTGGAATAGAAGGTTAGCTTGATTACTTTTTCCTGTTTTTTAGGCAACATAGGTGGCTGGAATGTACTCTGTACTACTTGTAATTTATCTTTTAGCCGCACTTGGTGTAATTGGCCTAGTACTGATCCAACAAGGTAAAGGCGCAGATATGGGCGCATCTTTTGGCGCTGGTGCATCAAGCACTGTTTTCGGTTCAGGTGGTTCTGGTAACTTCCTTACTCGCATGACTGCAGTTTGCGCAACACTATTTTTTATTATTAGTTTAGCGCTAGGTAACCTATCAACTAAGACGGAAGAGTCTTCGTGGATGGATCCAACTCAAGGGCAAGTGATTGAACAAGCCGTTGAATTTAATGTAGATGTTCCTGCAGCAGAGAATAGTGATATTCCACAATAGATTTTAAATTACGTTTTTATTAAACGTAATTTTGCCGAGATGGTGAAATTGGTAGACACGCTAGCATGAGGTGCTAGTGCCTTAGGGTATGGGGGTTCAAGTCCCCCTCTCGGCACCATATTAACAACAGTATGTACTTTATTTTATAGAGATTGAATGCATATTGGCGTTTCGCTTGTAAAAGCAGAATGACACAATTATAATTTTGTTATTCATCGGACGCGGGGTGGAGCAGTTTGGTAGCTCGTCGGGCTCATAACCCGAAGGCCGTCGGTTCAAATCCGGCCCCCGCAACCAACTCAAATAAGAGGATATTTATATTCTAATTTCTTATTGAGAGCTACGAAAGTAGCATTCAGGGTCCAGTAACTAGAACCTCGATTTTCGGGGTTTTTTGTTATCTGAAATAGACTATTTCCGATGGGCTCTGAGCCCTTTTTTCGTTTCTAGGGGTTATGAATTATGACAGGTTTAGAAAGACAACTAATTGAAATACTTGAAGTTCCAGTAGAGGCTTTAGGTTATGAACTGGTCGGTTTAACGTTTGTTCGCGCAGGTGATCACTCAACGTTACGTGTTTTTATCGATCATGAAAATGGTATTTTAGTTGATGATTGTGCAGAAGTAAGTCGTCAAGTAAGTGCAGTAATGGATGTTGAAGACCCAATTACAGTGCCTTATAACCTTGAGGTATCATCTCCTGGGCTAGAGCGACCATTATTTAAAGCAGAACATTATCAACAATTTATTGGTCATGAAGCACTTATCGTGTTGAAGATCGCGATGGGTGACCGTCGAAAATGGAAAGGAATTATTCAAAGCATTGAAAGTGAAGTTGTTACCGTTGTTGTAGATGGTGATGCCGAAAACTTTGCACTGAGTAATATTTCAAAGGCCAACCTGGTTCCTAAATTTTAAAGGCTGAATGAGGCTTAGAATATGAATAAAGAAATCTTAGCAGTCGTTGAAGCTGTATCTAACGAAAAAGCTCTTCCTCGTGAGAAGATCTTTGAAGCACTTGAAATTGCGTTAGCAACAGCGACAAAGAAGAAATCCAACATTGAAATTGAAGTACGCGTAGAAATTGACCGTAAAACAGGCAGTTTTGAAACCCTTCGCCGTTGGAAAGCTGTGGAAGTAGTTGAAAGTCCAACTCTAGAAATCACAATAGAAGCTGCACAATACGATGATGAAACTATCGAATTAGGTGATTATATTGAAGATGATATCGAGTCTGTAACTTTCGACCGTATAACGACACAAACTGCTAAGCAAGTAATTGTTCAGAAAGTTCGTGAAGCAGAACGTGCAATGATTGTTGAACAGTTCATGGATAACGAAGGTGATTTGATTACCGGTATCGTTAAGAAAGTGAATCGTGATGCGATTATTATTGATCTTGGCAATAATGCTGAGGCTGTTATTTTACGTGAAGATCAATTGCCACGCGAAAATTTCCGTCCTGGCGATCGCATTCGAGGTCTTTTGTACGCGGTTCGTCCTGAAGCTCGTGGCTTCCAACTGTTTATGACTCGTTCTAAGCCTGAAATGTTGGTTGAACTGTTCACTATCGAAGTTCCTGAGATTGCAGAAGAGTTGATTGAACTTAAAGGTGCAGCTCGCGATCCTGGCTATCGTGCTAAAATTGCCGTGAAAACCAATGATCGCCGTATTGACCCAATTGGCGCTTGTGTTGGTATGCGTGGTGCTCGTGTTCAAGCAGTATCAAGTGAACTTGGTGGTGAGCGCGTTGATATCATTTTATGGGACGACAATCCTGCCCAGTACGTAATCAATGCAATGTCTCCAGCTGAAGTTGCTTCAATCATTGTCGATGAAGATAACAATACAATGGATATTGCTGTTGAAGCAGATAACCTAGCTCAAGCAATTGGTCGAAATGGTCAAAATGTTCGTTTAGCCTCCAACCTAACGGGTTGGGAGTTAAATGTCATGACAGTTGCGGACCTACAGAAAAAACATCAAGAGGAAGCGCAAGGTTCTATTGATAACTTTATGAAGTACCTCGAACTTGATGAAGATTTTGCAACCATGTTGGTTGAAGAAGGTTTCACTACTTTAGAAGAAGTGGCGTACGTTCCAATCAATGAGTTGTTAGACATTGATGCATTAGATGAAGACATTGTTGAAGCGCTTCGTACTCGTGCTAAAGAAGCATTAACCACTCTTGCCTTGGCCAAAGAGGAGTCATTAGATAGTACTAAACCTGCTGACGATCTTCTTGCGCTAGAAGGCCTTGAAAAAGAACTCGCTTTCCAACTTGCAGCAATCGGTGTGATTACACTAGAAGATCTTGCAGACCAGGGAATTGATGACATTTCAGAAATTGACGGATTAACAGATGAACGCGCTGGCGAGCTAATTATGGCTGCACGTAATATCTGTTGGTTTAGCGACGAAGCATAATCCAGTAGGGAGAAGCTGCATGACCGAAATTACTATTAAAGCACTGGGTAACGAAATTGATACTCCAGTTGAACGTCTACTTCAACAGTTTTCAGACGCTGGGATCACTAAAAAAGAGAGTGATTCAGTATCTGAAGGTGAGAAGCAGACTCTGCTTACTCACCTGAAAAAAACGCACGGTGGCGATGATGAAGCACCAACTCGTTTAACATTACAGCGTAAAACCAAGAGCACTCTAAGTGTTTCAGGTACTGGTGGTAAGAGCAAAGACGTACAAGTTGAAGTTAGAAAGAAGCGTACATACGTTAAGCGTAGCACTCTAGAAGAGGAGCAACGTGAAGTTGAAGAAGCAGCAGAAGACGCAGTAACACAGCAAAAAACAGCTGAACTGAATCTTGTAGCTGAAGAGAATGCAAAGCGTGAAGCAGAAGAAAAAGCACAACGCGTAGCTGAAGAGAAAGCGAAGCGTGATGCTGATGAAAAAGCGAAGCGTACTGCTGCAGATAAGGCAAAAAAAGAGATGAATTCAAAAAATTCGACTGAAAAATCACAAGTGAAAAAAGAAGTCGATGAGTTAAAACTTCGCCAAGAGCAAGAAGCGACTCGTAAAGCAGAAGCTGACGCTGCAAGTGTTGTTGAAGACGCTCGTAAAATGGCTGAAGAGAATGCAGGCCGTTGGGAAGAAGCTGAGAAAAAGAAAAAAGAGTCTGATAATGCAGATTATCACATAACGACATCTACGCATGCTCGTGAAGCAGAAGATGCTGCGGACCGTAAAGTAGAGCAGCAGCCGCGTCGTAAGAAAAAAGCGCCAGGTGCTGATAAAAACTCAAAAGGTCGCGGTGGTCGTAATAACCAGCGCAATCAACGTGGTGGCAGAAATTCTCATCGTGGTGGTTTAGACAAGCCAACGGCAATGCAGCAAGGATTTGATAAATCTGCTTCTGTTGCAAAATCTGATGTAGTTATTGGCGAAACCATTGTTCTTGCTGAACTGGCCAACAAAATGTCAGTAAAAGCGACAGAAGTTATTAAGACCATGATGAAGATGGGCGCGATGGCGACTATCAATCAAGTGATTGATCAAGAGACAGCTCAAGTGGTTGCAGAAGAGATGGGTCATAAAGTTATTCTTCGTAATGAGAATGAACTTGAAGACGCAATAATGTCTGACCGTGGTGAAAAAGCAGAAGCGGTTTCACGTGCTCCTGTTGTTACTATCATGGGTCACGTTGATCACGGCAAAACATCACTGCTTGATTATATCCGTAAAGCGCACGTTGCTTCTGGCGAAGCGGGTGGTATTACGCAGCATATTGGTGCTTACCACGTTGAAACTGATAACGGTATGATCACTTTCCTTGATACTCCAGGACATGCTGCGTTTACCTCTATGCGTGCTCGTGGTGCTCAAGCGACCGACATTGTTGTTCTTGTTGTAGCTGCAGATGATGGCGTAATGCCACAGACAATTGAAGCAATTCAGCACGCACAAGCGGCTAATGTTCCACTAATTGTTGCCGTAAACAAAATCGATAAAGAAGATGCTAACCCTGACAACGTAAAAACTGAGCTTGCTCAACACAACGTTATGTCAGAAGAGTGGGGCGGCGAAAATATCTTTGTTCACGTTTCTGCTAAGGAAGGGCTAAATATTGACGAGTTGCTTGAAAGTATTCTTCTGCAATCTGAAATTCTTGAACTTACTGCAGTTAAAGAGGGCATGGCCAAAGGTGTTGTTATTGAATCTCGCCTTGATAAAGGTCGTGGTCCTGTTGCAACAGTATTGGTACAAGAAGGTACACTGCGTAAAGGTGATGTCGTTCTTTGTGGTATTGAGCATGGACGTGTTCGTGCAATGCGTGATGAGGATGGTAACGACATCGAAGAAGCAGGTCCGTCAATTCCAGTTGAAGTTCTTGGACTTTCTGGTATTCCAACGTCAGGTGATGAAGCGACTGTTGTACGTGATGAACGTAAAGCGCGCGAAGTTGCACTGTTCCGTCAAGGTAAATTCCGTGATGTGAAACTGGCTCGTCAACAGAAATCTAAGCTTGAAAACATGTTCTCGAACATGGAAGCGGGTGAAGTTTCTGAACTGAACGTTGTGCTTAAAGCGGATGTTCAAGGCTCAGTTGAAGCCATTGCTGACTCACTACTTAAACTTTCTACTGATGAAGTGAAAGTGAGAATTATTGGTTCGGGTGTTGGTGCTATTACAGAAACGGATGCCGTACTTGCTGCCGCTTCAAATGCAATTGTGCTTGGTTTCAACGTACGTGCTGATGTTCCTGCTCGTCGCATTATTGAAAACGAAAGCATCGACTTGCGTTACTACTCTGTAATCTACGCATTGATTGACGAAGTTAAACAAGCGATGGGTGGTCTTCTTGCTCCTGAGTTTAGACAAGAGATCATTGGTCTTGCTCAAGTACGTGATGTGTTTAAGTCACCAAAAATTGGCGCAATTGCTGGTTGTATGGTTACTGAAGGTACTCTTAAGCGTAATAGCCCAATTCGAGTTCTTCGTGAGAATGTGGTTATCTACGAAGGTGAACTAGAGTCACTACGTCGCTTCAAAGATGACGTTGCTGAAGTTAAAAATGGTTATGAATGTGGTATCGGTGTTAAGAACTACAACGATGTACGTGTTGGCGACCAGATTGAGGTATTCGAAATCATTGAGATTAAACGTACTTTAGATTAATTATCAAAATCTACTTTTTGGTTGGCAGTAGCCACTATAATAAAAAGCAGACGGTTGTTGTTCTTACTGTAAAGTAAGAACCGCTATGGGAGGATCGTCATTCGAGCCTCCCATTTTTTGTTTATATCGCTTATTTTCAAGAGAATGAAAAATGGCAAAAGAATTTAGTCGTACCCAAAGGGTATCGCAACAGCTACAAAAAGAAGTAGCATTAATTTTACAGCGTGAGATTAGAGATTCACGTATTGGCATGGTGACGATTTCAGATGTTGAAGTCTCGCGTGATCTAGCATACGCAAAAGTATTTGTTACTTTTTTCTGTATCGGCGAGCAGACTCCTGAGAGCTGTTTAGCGGCACTTAAAGAGCATGAATATGTGGTACGTCAACTTTTAGGTAAACGCATTCGTCACCGCCTAACACCTGAAGTGATCTTTGTTTATGACAATACTTTGGTTGAAGGTATGCGAATTTCGAACTTGGTCACTAACATACTGAGTGATGATAAGCGTCGCCGTGTAGAGTCAGGTCGAAGTGATGATGAAGGTGAAGAGTAATGGCAAGACGTCGTAAAGGTCGCGCTATTGATGGTGTTATCTTATTAGACAAGCCAACTGGAATTAGCTCTAACGATGCGCTGCAAAAAGTAAAACGTATCTACTTTGCGCAAAAAGCAGGTCACACTGGTGCATTGGATCCGCTTGCTACGGGAATGTTGCCTATCTGTTTAGGTGAAGCAACAAAGTTCTCTCAGTTTTTACTTGATTCCGATAAGCGTTACCGCGTGGTCGCAAAGCTAGGTGAGAGAACCAATACATCTGATTCTGATGGTGAAGTTGTTGAAACAAGAGACGTTAAAGTTAACCGTGGACAACTTGAGCGCAGTATCGCAAAATTCCGTGGCGAAACTGACCAAATTCCATCAATGTTCTCTGCACTGAAGTATCAAGGCCGTCCACTGTATGAATATGCACGTGAAGGCATTGAGATTCCGCGTGAATCCAGAAAAATCACGGTCTACTCCATTGAACTGATTCGCTTTGAAGGGCATGAAGTAGAGATGGAAATTCATTGTTCGAAAGGCACCTATATTAGAACCATCACTGATGATCTTGGTGAGATGTTAGGATGTGGTGCTCATGTGACTTACTTGCGACGTATCGGTGTATCTGATTACCCGATGGAGCGCATGGTGACTATAGAGCAGCTGGAAGCATTATTAGAACAAGCAAAACAACAAGATCTTGCGCCGTATGAGTTGTTAGACCCGCTATTACTTCCAATGGACTCTGCAGTACAAGATTTGCCAACGGTTAACTTGATACCTGAACTTGCCGATCATGTACAACATGGTCAGCCCGTGCAAGTGTTTGGTGCGCCTACTGAAGGCATTGTACGAATGACCATGGGAGAGGAGCAACTCTTTATTGGTATTGCAGAAATTGATGATGACGGACGGGTTGCTCCAAAGCGCCTCGTTGTCTTTCAAAATGAAGAGACTGAAGAGTAACAGATATTTTCTCTTGTACTTTTGGTAATTTCGCGTATTATTTGCGCCTCGCGTGTTGGCTGAATCAGAGATTGGCTGGCACATTTTAATACACACTCTTATTTAGGAGAGATTTATGTCTCTGAATGCAGAAACTAAAGCAGCAATTGTTGCCGATTACGCACAATGTGAAAACGACACTGGTAGCCCAGAAGTACAAGTAGCACTACTTACTGCTTCTATCAACCACCTTCAAGGCCACTTTGCTGATCACATCCATGATCACCACAGCCGCCGTGGTCTACTACGTATGGTTTCACGCCGTCGTAAACTTCTTGATTACCTTAAAGGCAAAAGCCTTTCTCGTTACCAAGATCTAATCAAACGTCAAGGCTTACGTCGCTAAGATCGTTTTGATTAAAGAAAAGGAGCTTATGGCTCCTTTTTTTGTGCCTGTTATAAATTCTAAGTTGGATAAATATCGCTTTAAGTGAATTTAGTTTATACTATGGCCAGCCAGAATCATCATTCGATGGAACTGCCTAAAAACTCAATGTTCAATATTTTACAGTCACCGATGTCGACCTAATGGTCGCGACTATTACAAATATATTTATCAATATGATTTAATCTGAGTTATTCATATTATGCGTGTGTTTGTACTAGTCGCGATTGGTAAAGTTTTGAATGACTATTTTTGATAATCTCAAAGGAAATTTACGTGAACCCAATCGTAAAAACATTTAAGTACGGTAACCACACCGTAACTATAGAAACAGGCGTAATTGCACGCCAAGCAACTGCTGCTGTAATGGTAAGCATGGACGATACTTCAGTCTTCGTATCTGTTGTTGGTAAAAAAGTGGCAGTAGAAGGTCAAAGCTTCTTTCCATTAACAGTAAACTACCAAGAGCGTACCTACGCCGCTGGTAAAATCCCTGGTGGTTTCTTCAAACGTGAAGGTCGCCCTTCTGAAGGCGAAACTCTTATCGCTCGATTGATTGACCGCCCAATCCGCCCACTATTCCCTGATTCATTTAAAAACGAAGTTCAGGTTATTGCTACTGTGGTTTCTGTTAACCCAGATGTTAACCCAGATATCGTTACTATGATCGGTACTTCTGCTGCATTAGCAATCTCAGGTATTCCGTTCAACGGTCCAATCGGTGCTGCTCGTGTTGGTCTTATCAACGGTGAGTTGGTTCTTAACCCAAGCAATACTGAACTAGAAGATAGCAAACTTGATCTTGTTGTTGCAGGTACTGATGCGGCCGTTCTTATGGTTGAATCTGAAGCTGATGTTCTTTCTGAAGAACAGATGCTTGCAGCGGTTGTATACGGTCACGATCAACAGCAAACTGTTATCAGTGCGATTAAAGAGTTTGCAGCTGAAGTTGCCACTCCTGCATGGGATTGGGCTGCACCAGTTGAAAACAGTGAGCTTAAAGCTCGTGTTGCTGAACTGGCTGAAGCACGTCTTGCAGATGCATACCAAATTACTGAAAAAATGGCTCGTTACGACCAAGTTGGCGTGATTAAAAACGAAGCTGTTGCCACCTTACTGGCACAAGATGCTGAGCTTAATGAGCGCGAAATTCTTGGAATGCTTGGTTCACTTGAGAAAAATGTTGTTCGTGGCCGTATCATCGCGGGCCATCCACGTATTGATGGACGTGAAAAAGACATGGTTCGTGGTCTTGATGTTCGAACTGGCGTTCTACCGCGTACACACGGTTCTGCTCTGTTTACACGTGGCGAAACTCAAGCAATGGTTGTTGCGACACTTGGTACTCAACGTGACGGTCAGATCATTGACAGCATCATGGGCGAAAAGAAAGATAACTTCCTTCTTCACTACAACTTCCCTCCATACTGTGTAGGTGAAACGGGTTTTGTAGGCTCTCCTAAGCGTCGTGAAATTGGTCACGGTAAACTTGCTAAACGCGGCATGCTAGCAGTAATGCCATCTTTAGAAGAGTTCCCATACACCGTACGTGTTGTATCAGAAATCACAGAATCTAACGGTTCATCTTCAATGGCTTCTGTATGTGGTACTTCTCTAGCACTTATGGATGCGGGTGTTCCAATCAAAGCTTCTGTTGCGGGTATTGCGATGGGTCTTGTTAAAGAGGGCGACGACTTTGTTGTTCTTTCTGACATTCTTGGCGACGAAGATCACCTAGGTGACATGGACTTTAAAGTTGCGGGTACTAGCGAAGGTATCACTGCTCTGCAGATGGATATTAAGATCGAAGGTATCAACAAAGAGATCATGCAGCTTGCGCTTAACCAAGCTAAAGGTGCACGTTTGCATATCCTTGAAACGATGGATCAAGCAATCAGCACTCACCGTGAAGAGATCTCTAAGTACGCTCCACGTATCCATACGATTAAAATCAGTACTGATAAAATCAAAGATGTTATCGGTAAAGGTGGCGCTGTTATCCGAGCTCTTACTGAAGAGACGGGAACTACCATCGAAATTGATGACGACGGTACTGTAAAAGTTGCTGCTACTGATGGCGAAAAAGCGAAAGAAGCAATTCGTCGTATCGAAGAGCTAACTGCTGAAGTGATTGTTGGTAAAATCTACCCGGGTAAAGTAATGCGTATCGTTGATTTTGGTGCGTTCGTTACGGTTCTTGGACCTAAAGAAGGTTTAGTACACATATCTCAAATTGCTGATGAGCGTATTGAGAAAGTGGCTGATCACTTGACTGTTGGTCAGGAAGTGAATACCAAGGTACTTGAAATCGACCGTCAAGGCCGTATTCGTCTAAGTATTAAAGAAGCTAATGCAGAACTAAACGGTTCAAAAACTGAAGAGAAAAGCGAATAAAGCCTTGCGGCTAACGCGTTTCAGTTAAAAGCATGATATAAAGGGAGCAGAAATGCTCCCTTTTTTGTCTTTGTTTTATGGAGAATAATTTTGCCAAAATGGTTTCGACTGGTATGGATCAGTTCTGCACTGCTATTAACCGCTTGCGCTACAACATCTGATAAAAATGATTGGGTCTATCCTCCAATGGCGGTTCCTTTGCAAGCAAATATTCAGCAGGAGATTTCGTTAGCACGTATCGAACAGATTTTAGCTCAAGCAGATTTGAAAAATGAAATGCGTGCCAAACTACTGTATGAGCGCGGTCTTATTCACGACAGTGTTGGCCTAAGAGATCTTGCTCGTTTAGACTTTTCTCAATCGCTTAATATCAAACCCGATCAGTCTGATGTTTATAATGTGTTAGGGGTTTATTATACTCAAAACCGTGAGTTTGATTTAGCTTACGCCGCTTTTGATTCGGCGCTTGAGCTTGCTGATGATAATCAATATGCTCAGCGAAATTTAGGTATTGCACTCTATTATGGGCAGCGCTACGAAATGGCCAAGAGTGAGTTATCAGAACATTACGCCGACGAACCACAAGACCCTTACCGCGCAATTTGGCTCTATCTGGTCGAAGCTGAGCTCACACCGGAAAAGGCAAAACAGAACTTAGAAGCAAATTTAGTGAACCGAACAGACAATTGGGGCTGGAAAATTGTTGATATGTACTTGAATCAGGTCTCTGACAAGCAGTTCTTTGAAGATATCTTGAAGGATACCCGCAATAATGTGCTATTAGCGGAGAGATTAACTGAGGCGTATTTTTACTTAGGCAAACGCTATCAACTACAAGGTGATTACTCAAACGCGATCTCATTGTACAAACTGGCCATGTCAAACAACGTATATGAGTATGTCGAGCACCGCTATTCGTTATTAGAGTTAGGTAATATTTTCACTAAAATTAGACAGCAGCGTGAAGTGTTGCTCAAACAATCTGAGACCGTGCCACAATCTTAAATACCATGTAATCAAAGGCCATTGAGCACACTAATCGAAGTATTTCTCAATGGCTTTTTGTTTTATTGATTAATGTCTAATCCTGCAATATTGTGCCAATAACCGTTACACTGCTTGCTCTCTTTTAAATTGTAGCGACTCCCTCCCTGCTCATTACCTCTAAACTTATCTAACTCAGAAAAGGTTTCAACACTTAATGGACTAAGGCGAACGACATCAACTAACTCTTTCATCATGGGCAGATCGTTAATCAAGTTATAACATGAACCTGATTGTGTCTGTATGCCATTCAATGTAAAAATTGGCTGTCCCTCTTGGCTGTCTACTTGAAGGCCATTAGGGTACTTAATACAGCAGGTTTCACATTCGTCCTTTGCTCTATTTTCGGCTCGGGCAGTAAAGCAACGTGCTGAAACAGCCAGTGGAAGGTAACCATAACTGAACACTTCAATTTCAAATTTATTGCTGATATTAAGCAACTCCATCTGCCGAGTAACTTTGATTAACCAATCACGAGATAACTCAACCGGCATACACCAGCGAGTCATCCCTTGTTTTAAAAATAGTTGCAAAGTTTGAGCGTTATAGACATTAACGGATGGGCCAACAACAAAGGGGAGTGATTTCTCAGATGCCAATTGAATGGCTGAAACATCATTAGCTTCAATAATGAAATTACCATTATCAATTAACTTCTTCATCACGGTTATTTCACTCGGTGCTTCGAGTAGGGCCATGGTTGATAAGACCACTTGTTTGCCACTGGATGAAATCTCTTTAGCAATACTTATCCACTGTGAAGCTTTGATTTCACGCCTTTTTGAGCACACACTTTCACCCAGATAAATAATATCTGCCGAGCTCTCTTGAGCTTGTTGATAGAAGGATTCAACTTTCTGTTTCGACCAAAAATAGAGCAGAGGTCCTAATGCATATTTCATAACGTTTCTCTATCCTTATTGCCAATTACGATGATAAGCGCCAAGGGTGGTTTGTGACCCTTCTGAAACCTTCTCTAAACAACTATCCCATGCAGGTTGTACCGTATATGCATTAGGGTCAGATAAGTAGTGGTCGATGGCTGCGCGCCAAGTCGTGGTAACTTGCTCTACATATGCAGGACTACGCTGTCGACCTTCAATTTTCACTGAGGCAACCTTCGCTGCAAAAAGCTGAGGTAATATTGAAAGCGTGTTAAGGCTTGTCGGTTCTTCAAGAGCGTGGAAACGCTGACCTTCAACGTCAAAGCGACCTTTACATAGGGTTGGGTATCCTGCGTTCTCACCTGG
Organism: Aliivibrio sp.; assembly: GCA_016764915.1. Classification (GTDB taxonomy): domain Bacteria; phylum Pseudomonadota; class Gammaproteobacteria; order Enterobacterales; family Vibrionaceae; genus Aliivibrio_A. The sequence continues at coordinate 48,472 of JAESQY010000060.1, forward strand.
GGCATGTTTATCGATGAGAATATTATTAAGTCGAGACTCCAGTCCTGATTCAGTCTCTTGCCAACGAACGTACTTAGCTGGAGAGCATGCCCCAACCGTATTCGGTGATTCACCTGTCATATAAGAGGATAAATAGCAACGTCCCTCAGCCATAATACATAAGCTGCCAAAAGCAAAGACTTCTAATTGAACATCGGAGCATATGTTTCTAGATAGTTGTTTGACTTGGTGAATTGAAAGTACTCTTGGCAGTACTACACGCTTGATATTAAAATTGTTTTTATAAAAGTCTATCGCAGCGACATTAGTGGCAGAGGCTTGTACTGATAGGTGAAGTTCCAGTTCAGGGTAGTGAGTGCAGGCATAGTCAAGTACGGCAATATCAGAGATGATTAGTGCATCGACACCTATATCCGCGGCACGGTCAACAGCCTGAGTCCAGCGATCAAAGCCATCTGGGTGAGCAAATGTATTGAGTGCTACGTGGATTTTTTTTTGATGGTCGTGCACATATTGAACGGCTTTGTCTAACTTCTTTCCAGCGAAATTAAGACCAGCAAAGTGGCGTGCATTTGTATCATCTTTAAAACCGATGTAAACAGCATCAGCACCGCAATCTATGGCAGTTTTTAAAGCAGGTAGATTACCTGCGGGACAAAGAAGTTCCATATTAATGCCTTGGCAGAATAAAATGTTTAATAGGCGATATTAAAAAACTTCAAGCGAGTATGAATTGATTTAAGGCAGGTTTATGGCAAATGTAGTAAGGATTTTCCCATTCTATTTATGACCTCTTAATTTTCGGCGGCTACTTTCAGTAAAGATCGCTTCAATTTCCTCTTTAGGTTGAGGTTTATAGAAGTGAAAACCTTGAATGGTATCGCAATTTAAATTGGACAGTAGTGTTGCTTGCTGTCTTGTTTCTACTCCTTCAGCAACGACCTGCATAGAGAGTGTTTTGCCAAGGTTTATAATGTTTTCAATGATAGCGATCTGTTTGGGTAGCGTATCGATCTCCATAATGAACTTTCTATCAATTTTAATTTCATCCAGAGGGAATCTAGCAAGATATGACAGGGAAGAGTAACCAGTACCAAAGTCATCAATAGAGAGTGCAAAGCCCAGTTTTTTAATCGCATTTAACATCTGAATAGTATGAACACTATCACTCATCACCGCACTTTCCGTTAATTCAAACGTTATTAAAGCGGGATCAACACCGGTAGAAGTAAGGAGCTTTGCCATATACTCAATTAAGTGAGGACTGCCAAATTGTTGTGGTGACAGGTTAATTGCAATACGCCCTGGGATAATACCTTGGAGCGACCAGCGGTTTACCGTTGTGAACACTTCACGCATAACCACTTTGCCAACCTGCTCAATCATGCCTGATGATTCAGCTACCGGAATGAATTGTGCTGGACTAATGTAGCCTTCAACAGGGTGCTTCCAACGCACTAAAGCTTCTGCTCCGTTAATCGTGAAATTTCGAGCATTAACTTTAGGCTGGTACCAGACTTCTAAGCCTTTATTTTGCAGTGCTTTTTGCAACTCAATTTCTAACCAAAGTCTCATTCGTGCTTTTTTATTCATTTGATCATCAAAATGAATCATACGATTTCGACCTCTCTCTTTAGCTTCATACATTGCGGTATCAGCATTTTGGAGAAGTATACGAGCATCACTGCCATCACCCGGAAAATTGACACTGCCAATCGAGCAAGCAAGGCGTTTTGAGAAGTGATGTAGATCAAAGGGTTGGTTAATCAATTCGATGATTTGTTTCGATAATGTTTGAGAAACTTGTTCGTTTTCAGGGTCAGGAGAGATAATCGCAAACTCATCACCACTCAAGTGGCCTAATGTCGCCTCTTTGGGAAGTAATCTACGTAATCGGTTTGAGATATCTTTAAGGACTTTATCACCCACATGGTGACCTAATGAATCATTGATATTTTTGAAGTTATCAATGTCAAGATAGAGCATAACAAATGGGATATCATTTTGGATATGATGCTCAATACGATGACTAAATCCTTGACGGTTATAAAGGCCAGTCAAAGGGTCAAGCATGACAAATTGTTCAGTGTTGTTACTAGGGAGGTTTTTTTTGACCATTTCTGAAATGAGTACAATTTTTGCATTTGAACCGAGTACGTGCGTATTTTCGGCTGTTAACTTAATGCGCCTTTTCGCAAGACATTTAGGTCCAGTGATACAATAGAGCTCTTCATTTTCACTGAGATCTCTAATACGCTTACCTAGGGGCTGGTTGCTATTTTCATCAATGAGCAACGTATGTAACTCTTCACCAATAATTTCATTGGCACTTTTAAATCCTAACAATTCCGCAGAGGCAGGGTTGGCAGATAAGATGATATCTTCTTCAAGTAAAAAAAGGCCATCGGTTAATAGTTTACTTAGTTTTAAAAATTTATTTTCGGATTCGTTGAGCGAGTTGAGTAACGTTTGCTGTTCAGATATATCGATGGCATGAAAAAGAACACCATCAATATCATTATTTTTAGTTAATGGGGTGATATTGAAGTGCAAGCTGGTTTCAAATTTTCGGCCTTCAATATTCACTTCTGCCTCGATGCTTTCCCCTTTGAAAGCACGATCATAGAACTCTTTTAATACGTTATAGTAGTTGTCACCTAAGATATCTCGATCACATTTACCTATCAGTTCATCTTTGCTCAATCCACTAACGTCTGAATACCGATTGTTAACGACTACATAATTGTGATTTTTGTCTATGACAGCAAAGAACGACGGGTTATTGTCTGTAAGAATTGAAAACCAATGCTGTAACTGCTTTGTCGGCATTTAATATATCACCATAATTTAACGCATTGATTTGGTGCGCGTAAGACCTATAGATAACTATAACAGTAAAAATTGATTATGTAACAGTTGAGTGGTTTTTGTTAATTCAAAAATGTCATTTTTTGATGCAAAGCATGCACTCGTTATAACAATTCATTATAATCAAAAAAACAACAACGTTGAATAATCAAGCGGAAGAGTACAGTGATAAACAAATTAAAAATGCAATTAGTACACAATGCACCGCCATTTTTGAGATCTGCTGTCCAATTTTTGCCTTCCACGCTGCAAAATAGGGCACTATTTGAGGCATTAAAACAGGTTTTCAAAGAAGCTCTTGAAGATGGAGACTTTGAGTTTCTTGAGCAACGCTGGTTGAAAATATCTGTGCTTGATTTACACCTGCACTGGTATATCAGTTATCAGAATGAACAACTTATTGTATCGAATATGAGTGTTGTTGAGGATGTGAGTTTCAGTGGCAATCTTAATGACCTGATTTTAATTGCTGGACGAAAAGAAGACCCAGATAGTCTGTTCTTTAAGCGTCGCTTGAAAATAGAGGGCGATACAGAATTAGGATTAGAAGTGAAAAACTTAATGGACAGTGTTGATCTTGATGCATTGCCAAAACCCATGCTGATAGCACTCAATCATTTAGCGACATTCATTCAACAAAATATTGACATGAATGAAGAGAAAGGGACGCAACAACATGCTTTTTAGAACAGAAGCTCCAGCTGATATTTTAATCGTAGACCAGTTATTAAAAAGCACATTTCCAAGTGACGCAGAAGCCAAACTGGTCATGACGTTAAGAGAAAATGGTAATCAAACATTAGGAATTATCGCTTGCACCGATGAAGGTGAAGTCGTTGCTCATGCTCTTTTTAGCCCTGTTACTGTTGAGGGGGTGGATTCTGGCTGGCAAGGGTTAGCTCCCGTTTCAGTAAAGGAGCAGTATCGAAATCAAGGGGTAGCAAAACAACTTATTGAAGAGGGGATCACCATCCTTTCTGAACTCGGTTATCCTGTTTGTGTTGTGTTAGGGGATCCGGCTTATTATCAAAGACTTGGTTTTGAAGCGGCTCTCAAGCATAACCTTCATTGTCAATGGCCTAATACTGAAGATGCATTTATGGTTAAGAGTTACTCACCAGAGTTTCTTGAAGAAAAAAGTGGTTTAGTGAGTTATTGCGCTGAGTTTGATGCGCTTTAGATGGTATCAATATGCCAAGATGTCTTGGCATTTATTCCAGTAAGCTGAAAGTGAAAATGTTACTATTACCACTATTATAGAGATTGAAATAAAAGGTCAGCTCATCATGCAGCGAGATTTGCAGTATCTACATGAGATGGGCATTACTGCTTGGCAGATTAAAGAATCAACTGTCTTTCCTGAATATCGTCAAAATCTGATCTCATTACCAGAGAGTTGCAAGCTGCTTTTTGTTGCGGATCAGAACCCACAGCAGCATGACGCGTGGTTGTTTGGTAAAGTTCTAGTAAGTATGAAATTAAAATCAGAAGATGCCTTTTTCCTTCCTGTTGATGCACTTGAGCAGCTATCTGAACATCAATTAACCTGGTGTTGGTTTGCTGGTGTGCCATCAACGCAACTTACTGGAGTGCAAACTCTATCGTCAATTTCCTTGTCCGAAATGAGAGGGAATACTGCTTCTCGTCGACACTTATGGCAGCAAATTTGTGCTTATGAACGTTAAATTAGTAAAACTTACCGATGCACTTCTTGATGATGTATGGCGAATTGAACAAGTTGCCCATACGCACCCGTGGGCTGAATCGATGATTCGCGATTTAAACAGTCGAGGTGGTTATCACTGTGGGCTGTTGCTCGATGATAATCTTGTTGGGTATTTCTACTCACAACATATTGTTGGTGAAGTGACACTGTTAACCATTGCTATTGATCCACAGTACCAAGGGAGAGGTTTGGGTCGTAAATTAAGCGAATTATTTATTGCTGAATGCGAAAAACTCAATGCTGAATCTGCTTGGTTGGAAGTTAGAGAGAGTAATACAAAAGCATTTTCGTTGTATGAATCCGTTGGGTTTAATGAAGTCACCCGGCGTCATAATTACTACCCAACAGCTAACGGTAAAGAAGATGCACTTATTATGAGTTACCTATTCTTCTAAATCTTATCTTTAGATAGTGGCGGAGTTTGCGTATAATTCAGCCACTTTGGCCAATCGGCTATTTTTAAGTAGATGGAGTATTCAGATGTAAACCTAACGAATTAATGTGAATTAATAATTAGTTTTCTAATCACTTAGAAATTATCATTTTAATAAAGCGTCATATTAGGGCGTTTTAATCGTTACATCTCAAGGTTATCACTATGTCATTTTTACAAGAAGTGGGTAAACGTAGAACGTTTGCCATCATTTCTCACCCCGATGCGGGTAAAACCACCATTACTGAAAAAGTGTTATTGTTTGGAAATGCGATTCAAAAAGCGGGTACTGTTAAAGGGCGTGGCTCAAATCAACATGCTAAGTCTGACTGGATGGAGATGGAAAAAGAGCGTGGCATCTCTGTAACGACCTCTGTTATGCAGTTTCCGTTTAACGGCTGTTTAGTGAACCTGTTAGATACTCCGGGACACGAAGATTTCTCTGAAGATACTTATCGTACACTGACCGCAGTTGATTCTTGCTTGATGGTTATTGATGCGGCTAAAGGTGTCGAAGCTCGTACGCGTAAACTGATGGAAGTGACGCGTCTGCGTGACACGCCTATTGTCACTTTCATGAACAAACTCGATCGTGAAGTTCGTGATCCAATGGAAGTGCTTGATGAGGTAGAGACAGAGCTGAAAATGGCTTGCGCTCCAATTACATGGCCTATCGGCTGTGGTAAAGAGTTTAAAGGTGTTTATCATATCCATCGTGATGAGGCGATTCTGTATGCTTCAGGCCAAGGGCATATGATTCAAGAAAAGCGCATCATTAAAGGGTTAGATAACCCTGAATTACAAGCCGCAATTGGTGATGAGTTAGCAGCAAGTGTGCGCGAAGAACTGGAATTAGTCATTGGTGCTGCTCATGAATTTGATCATGATCTGTTTTTAAGTGGTGAGCTAACCCCTGTCTTTTTTGGTACCGCTTTAGGTAACTTCGGTGTTGATCATATGCTTGAAGGTTTGACTAAGTGGGCACCTGCCCCACAAACACGTCAAGCGATAGAGCGTTCTGTAGAAGCAACAGAAGAGAAGTTCTCTGGTTTTGTTTTTAAAATTCAAGCCAATATGGATCCTAAACATCGTGACCGAGTCGCATTTATGCGTATTGTTTCTGGAACTTATAAACAAGGCATGAAAATGAATCATGTCCGTACTGGTAAGAGTGTCAGTATTTCAGATGCCGTCACTTTTATGGCTGGAGATCGTACGCGTGCAGAAACGGCCTATGCGGGGGATATTATAGGTTTGCATAACCACGGTACGATTCAAATAGGTGATACGTTTACTCAAGGTGAAAACTTAAAATTCTCAGGTATTCCGAACTTTGCACCTGAGTTGTTCCGTCGTATTCGTCTGCGTGATCCTCTAAAGCAGAAGCAGTTGCTTAAAGGGTTAGTGCAGCTTTCTGAAGAGGGTGCAGTTCAAGTCTTCCGTCCACTACAGAATAATGATCTGATTGTTGGTGCGGTTGGGGTACTTCAGTTTGATGTGGTTGTATCTCGTCTAAAATCTGAATACAACGTTGAAGCTATCTATGAAAGCGTCAACGTGGCGACTGCTCGCTGGGTCGAGTGTAAAGATGGTAAGAAGCTTGATGAGTTCCAACGTAAAAACCAAATTAACTTGGCGCTGGATGGTGGGGATAATTTAACCTACATCGCACCAACGATGGTTAACCTCAGCTTAGCGACGGATCGATTCCCTGAAGTGGAATTTAGAGCAACTCGCGAGCATTAAAATTAATAGATAGAAATTTAAAGCACAAAAAAGCCCAACTGAAGAAACAGTCGGGCTTAGCAATTTATATAGGTAGAATCTAAACGATTACTTACCTAGGTCTGCTGTGTGCTCAGAAAGGTAGTCTGCAACGCCTTTTGGCGATGCGTCCATTCCTGATTTACCTTCTTCCCACTGTGCTGGACATACTTCACCATTTTTCTGGTGGAAGTTCAGTGCATCAACCATACGTAACATGTCATCAATGTTACGACCTAGTGGCAGGTCATTCACGACTTGGTGACGTACAAGACCGTCTTCGTCGATTAGGAAAGAACCACGGAAAGCAACGCCAGCTTCTGGATGCTCAACATCGTAAGCTTTACAGATTTCGTGCTTAACATCAGCAATTAGAGGGTATTGAACTTGGCCAATGCCGCCATCTTTAATAGCCGTGTTACGCCATGCGTTGTGAGAGAACTGTGAATCAATTGAAACACCAATCACTTCAACACCTTTAGCTTGGAAATCTGAAAAACGCTTGTCAAAAGCAATCAGCTCAGATGGGCAAACAAATGTGAAGTCTAGAGGGTAAAAGAAAACAACCGCTTTTTTACCTTTAGTTTGCTCTGCAAAGTTGAATGAATCAACGATCTCACCGTTACCAAGAACAGCTGCAGCAGTAAAATCTGGGGCTTTACGACCTACTAGTACCATTATTTGCTCCTAAATATTTTTTGAATCCAAACATCATTGTTTGGAATACTGTTTAACGAGACTTACTATAATCAAAATGTTAGATTGAAAAAAGAGAAATTAATAGATTATTACAATCGAGAAAAACGATGACGAAATGGCCCTCTTTAAAACAACTTCATTATTTAGTTACCCTATTTGAAACTCGACATTTTGGTGAAGCAGCTCAACGCTGTTTTGTTAGTCAGTCAACATTAAGTAAAGGTATTCAAAACCTTGAAGAGTTAGTCGGTTGTCAGCTGATTGAACGAGAGAGTAAAACCTTTGTTTTTACTTCTGTTGGAATGGATGTAGTTAGCCGAGGTCGAGAGTTACTTGCGGGTGGTCAAGATTTAATGGAGTTGGCGCAATGTAAAACAGATTGCATGCAAGGTCAGCTAAAAGTGGGGTGTATTCCCACCATTGCGCCTTTTCTGTTGTCCGATCTTGTTCAAGAAGTGAATCGACGTTTTCCGCAGTTGGATTTGCTGTTGAAAGAGGATACTACCACCAATCTATTAGCCGCACTTAAACAGGGCCAGCTTGATGTATTGATTTTGGCTCTGCCTGTGGATATCGGCACGATGGAGAGCAAGGTTGTAGGTCGAGATGCGTTTAAAATGGTGATCAGTAAAGATAAAGTTGATTCAATAAAGCAGCCTGTTCATTATGATGATCTGCCTGATCAATCTGTTTTTTTGTTAGAGAAAGAGCACTGCTTAACTGAGCACGCGGTATCAGCATGTCAACTCACGCGGAGAGAGAAAATTAATCCATTTAGCGCAACTAGCCTTCATACGTTAGTGCAGATGGTTGCTAATGGGTTGGGGACCACGTTTATCCCCGAAATGGCCATCAAGCATGGCTTACTGAAAAATCAAAATTTAGTCGTTGTTGAACCACCCGGAAAAGAAGCTTACCGTGAAATTGGATTAGTGTGGCGCTCAAGCTCATCACGTTTAGATACGTTTGAACAATTGTCTATGTTGGTCAAATCGATTCTGTAAACGCTTATAAGAGCGTTGATACGCTCTTCATACTAAAAAATCTCTACTGGCTCGACTTCTTCTTGTAGCTCAAGCATGTTGATCGCTATACCAACAAAATCGGTGTCAGTAATGATGCCAACTAATTTACCATTGTCCAAAATAGGCAAGCAACCAATTTTATGTTTCTGCATAAATTTTGCTGCTTCTTTCAAACCACCATGCGGGCTAACGGTCATTACATTTTCATGCATTAATTCCGAAAGTTGTGCTAAATGATGGCTATCTAAATTTCTGTCTTGCTTCTCTAGTGAGGACTCTTGTGCTGAGAGCAGGTCTTTTTGAGTCACTAGACCGAGCATTACTCCCTCCTCATCGACAATAGGAAGGTGATGTATGTCATGCTCGTTCATCATCTTACGTGCATCGTCAATAGAGTTTGAGCGAAGCAGGGTATGAGGTTTTGGAGTCATCATATCGGATACTTTAAACATAGTGGGTACCTGCTATAAGTGATTGAATGAAATGTTGCTACTCTATAAATATAGAGCTAATTACTGGGAATTTTTGTGAGTAGAATAGTTTTTATCTCTGTTTATCAAGTTTTCGAACCTTTTTCTGTTGTAGGTCAATTTTCGATGACTTTGTTCTGGCACTAAAAACGTCAATTGTTACACATTGCCTCTATATTAAAGGCTAAATCTAGCTAATAAAAGGAAATGCGCTCTTTACAAACTGTGAATTATTAAGCGCTTTGGGTATACTGTCGGCCAGCTGAAATTTAGGGCAACAAACATGCAAGTATCAGATTTTCACTTTGACCTTCCTAATGAGCAGATCGCTCGTTATCCTCAAGCCGAACGTACTGCCAGCAGACTGCTACAGTTGGATGGTAATTCAGGTCAACTATCCCATCGTCACTTCAAAGATATGCTCGATATTGTCGAACCAGGCGATCTGATGGTTTTCAATAATACGCGTGTGATCCCTGCAAGAATGTTCGGCACTAAAGCGTCGGGAGGAAAACTAGAGGTGTTGGTAGAGCGTATGCTTGATGAGCACTCAATACTTGCCCATGTTCGTTGTTCTAAATCACCAAAACCGGGAACACGTATGTTCTTAGGTGAAGAGTCACAGTATGAAGCAGAGATGGTAGTCCGTCATGATGCTCTGTTTGAAATCAAATTTCTCTCTGAAAAACCCGTGCTGGAGATTCTGGAAGAGATCGGGCATATGCCACTTCCTCCTTATATAGACCGCCCAGACGAAGACGCAGATAAAGAGCGTTACCAAACTGTTTATAATGAGAAGCCTGGAGCCGTTGCCGCACCTACTGCAGGCCTACATTTTGATAATGAACTGATGTCGAAGATGACAGAGAAAGGTGTTGAGTTTGCCTATGTCACTCTTCATGTTGGTGCTGGTACCTTCCAACCCGTTAAAGTCGATAATATACATGAACATCACATGCATGCAGAATATGTCGAAGTACCGCAAGAGGTGGTTGATGCTATTGCGGCGACTAAAGCACGTGGTGGGCGAGTGATTGCCGTTGGAACGACGTCTGTGCGCTCTCTTGAAAGTGCCGCTCAAAGTGCCTTAAAAGAGGGGCGTGAATTTGGCACTTTCTTTGGCGACACGGATATCTTCATATTTCCTGGTTATAAATATCAGTTGATTGATGGTTTGATTACCAATTTTCATCTGCCAGAGTCAACACTCATTATGCTGGTCAGTGCTTTTGCAGGATATGAAAATGTCATGAAAGCGTATGATTCAGCAGTGAGTAATAAATATCGCTTCTTCAGTTATGGCGACGCCATGTTTGTCTCTAAGCGGGATGTTGAAAACGCATAATTGAAACAGATATATATACAATTTATAGGCTAAACTAACATTCAAAAACACAGACACTTGATAACAGGATTAGCCATATATCACTAAGTAACTTTCCCTGCTTAATGATGTCTGGGCTCGGCCATTCCGAGTGTAAAAAAACTCAGTCAGATTGTTTCTCTGGCTCGTGGAGGTTTCGTGAAATACGAACTACTTAAAAAAGATAAAGGTGGCCGTGCTCGTCGTGGTCGTTTAGCATTTGAAAGAGGCACAGTGGAAACACCTGCCTTTATGCCGGTTGGTACTTACGGTACGGTAAAAGGCATGACACCAGAAGAAGTGACAGAGACGGGTGCTGAAATTTTACTGGGAAACACCTTTCATTTATGGTTACGCCCAGGGCAAGAGGTGATGAAGTTGCATGGCGATCTGCATGACTTCATGAACTGGCAAGGCCCGATTCTTACTGACTCTGGCGGTTTTCAAGTATTTAGCCTTGGAAAAACGCGTAAAATCACCGAAGAGGGAGTACATTTTCGTAACCCAGTAAATGGTGATAAAATTTTCATGGATGCTGAAAAATCCATGGAAATTCAATATGATCTTGGATCTGACATTGTGATGATCTTTGATGAGTGCACACCATATCCAGCGACCCACGATGAAGCTAGAATCTCAATGGAACGATCTGTTCGTTGGGCTCATCGCAGTCGCAACCAGTTTGATAAGCAAGAGAATCCAAACGCTCTGTTTGGTATTGTCCAAGGTGGTGTTTACGAAGATTTACGTGATGTTTCTGTAGCTGAATTAACGGACATTGGCTTTGATGGCTACGCGGTAGGTGGTTTAGCGGTTGGTGAACCTAAAGAAGACATGCACCGTATTCTTGAGCACACTTGTCCTAAATTACCTGAAGACAAGCCTCGCTACTTGATGGGGGTTGGCAAACCTGAAGACTTGGTCGAAGGTGTTCGTCGCGGGATTGATATGTTCGATTGTGTGATGCCAACGAGAAATGCACGAAATGGTCACTTATTTGTGACTGGTGATGTGATCAAGATCCGTAATGCGAAACATAAAACTGACACAACGCCTTTAGATCCGCATTGTGACTGTTACACTTGCAAAAATTACAGTAAATCCTATTTGCATCATCTAGATCGCTGTAACGAAATTCTAGGTGCTCGCCTGAATACTATCCATAATTTACGTTATTATCAGCGTTTAATGGCCAGTATTCGTTTGGCATTAGAAGAAGACCGTTTTGACGAGTTTGTAGAAGAGTTCTACGCACGTCGAGACCGTAAAGTTCCAACTTTAAATAATAAATAATTAACGAGGACGTTATTCAATGAGTTTTTTCATCTCTTCAGCTCACGCAGCCGGTGAAGCAGGCCCGCAAGGTGGTGGTTTCCAAATGTTCATCATGCTTGGTATGTTTGCTGTCATTTTCTATTTTATGATCTATCGCCCACAAGCTAAGCGTACCAAAGAGCATAAAAACCTAATGAGCTCAATGGGTAAAGGTGACGAAGTACTAACTTCTGGTGGTTTGGTGGGTAAAATAACTAAAACGACTGAAGACAACGATTACATTGTTATTGCTCTTAACGACAGTAATGAAGTCACTATCAAAAAAGATTTTGTTAGTGCAGTTCTTCCAAAAGGTACGCTTAAATCTCTATAAGCTATCGATAAGAACACTATTTATATGAAAATGCCCCTTTTTTCTTTTGAAAATGTTGGGGCATAAACAGTTTTAAGGATCCTCGCTGTGCTAAACCGTTACCCTTTGTGGAAGTACATAATGATAGTGTTTACGCTAATCATTGGTGCACTTTACGCTTTTCCCAATATATATGGTGAAGATCCAGCAATTCAAATTACTGGAGTACGTGGTGCTCAAGTAGAAACGACAATGCTGGATACTGTTACTGACAAGTTAGAAGAAAACGGTCTCTCTTTTAAAAATGTCGCGTATGAGAACAACGCCATTCTCGTTCGCTTTAATGATACTGATACTCAAATCAGTGCTCGCGACATTATCAATGAATCTTTAGGCAAGGAGTATATCGTTGCCTTAAACCTTGCGGCTTCAACACCTGATTGGCTTGAATCAATTGGTGCAGCGCCAATGAAGTTAGGTCTCGATCTTCGTGGCGGTGTGCACTTCTTAATGGAAGTGGATATGGATTCAGCGATGGAGAAACTGATCGGTCAGCAAGAAGATACGTTTCGTACCGAGCTTAGAGAACAGAAGATCCGCTATCGAGCCATTCGTAAACTGGGTAAAGATGGCGTCGAAGTTGTCTTACGTAATGATGAACAGTTAGAACAAGCGAAAAAAGAGCTTTCATCTCGTCATCCAGATATGATTATTATTGATTCGTCCGCCACCAGTTATGCTCTGGTTGCAAGGTTTACTGATGCTCGTTTGCAAGAGATGCGTAACTATGCTGTTGAACAGAACATCACCATTCTACGTAATCGTGTTAATGAGTTAGGTGTCGCTGAGCCACTAGTGCAACGTCAAGGGGCGAGCCGAATAGTGGTTGAGCTTCCTGGCGTTCAAGATACTGCTCGTGCTAAAGAAATTTTAGGCGCGACAGCAACACTAGAGTTTCGTGAAGTTGATGATAGAGCTGACCTCGTTGCTGCAGCAAGTGGTCGAGTACCACCTGGAAGTGAAATCAAGCTTGATCGTAATGGCCGAATTGCCGTTGTTAAAAAACGTGTGATTTTAGGTGGTTCTAGTATTACCGACGCCAGCTCAAGTGCTGATGAGTATGGTCGGCCACAAGTTAACATCTCGCTTGACAGCGAAGGTGGTAGCAAGATGACTGCTTTCTCGAAAAAAAATATCGGTAAGTTGATGGCTACCATATTTACAGAGTATAAAGACAGCGGAAAACGTACGCCAGAAGGCAAGGTTGTGTTAATCAAGCACGAAGAGGTGATTAACCAAGCGACGATTCAATCAGCGTTAGGTCGTAATTTCCGTATTACCGGTATCGATTCTCAGGCGGAAGCTCATAATTTAGCATTGTTACTGCGTGCAGGTGCTTTGATTGCGCCAATCTCGATTGTTGAAGAGCGTACAATTGGTCCCTCAATGGGGCAGCAAAATATTGATATGGGTATCCAGGCATGTGTTTGGGGTATGGTCGCAGTTATGTTATTTACGCTGTTTTACTACCGAACTTTTGGCCTGATTGCTAACATTGCTTTGGTCACTAACTTAGTGCTTATTATTGGTGTTATGTCGATGATCCCTGGAGCAACCATGACCCTGCCAGGTATTGCAGGTATCGTATTAACGGTCGGTATGGCTGTGGATGCAAATGTACTGATTTTTGAGCGTATACGTGAAGAGCTACGTGATGGAAAAAATCCGCAACAAGCGATACATCAAGGTTATGCTAATGCATTTAGTACAATCGCTGATGCGAACATTACTACATTGATTACCGCGATTATTCTCTTTGCGGTCGGTACTGGCGCAATTAAAGGTTTTGCTGTGACACTGTCAATTGGTATTTTAACATCAATGTTTACCGCTATTGTTGGAACACGTGCCATCGTGAACTTGGCATACGGCGGTAAGCGTATTAAGAAATTGTCGATCTAAGGAAGTATTGAAATGTTTCAGTTAATGAAAACAGACAAAGTGATCGACTTTATGCGTTGGTCAAAGGGTGCCTTTTTCTTCTCGTTATTGATGATAGGTGCTTCGATTGCAACATTATCAACAAACTGGTTGAATTGGGGTTTAGATTTTACCGGTGGAACCCTAATTGAAGTAGGTTTTGAACACCCTGCGGATCTGGAAAAAATTCGTTCCTCTCTTGAGGTTTCTGGTTTTGGCGATGCGACAGTGCAGAGCTTTGGTACTGCGAGAGATGTCATCGTTCGTCTTCGCCCTCGTGATGATGCTAAAGGTGCCGTTCTCGGTAACCAAATATTGGATGCCCTACAGCAAGGTACGGGTGACAGTGTTGAGATGCGTCGTATCGAGTTTGTTGGTCCAAATGTAGGCGGAGAATTGGCCGAGGCAGGTGGCCTTGCTATCTTAGTGTCACTGATTTGTATTATGCTCTATGTTTCAATGCGTTTTCAGTGGCGTCTTGCTGCGGGTGCTGTGTTGGCATTGGCACACGATGTAATTATTACACTGGGTATCTTTTCTATATTGAATATTGAAGTTGACTTGACCATTGTGGCGGCGCTATTAACCGTAGTGGGTTATTCACTGAACGATACCATTGTTGTGTTTGACCGTATTCGAGAGAATTTCCGTAAAATGCGTAAAGGTGATTCGATTGAAGTGATGAACAACTCGGTAACTCAAACGTTAAGTCGAACATTAATTACTTCCGGAACCACTCTTTTTGTTGTTATTGCTTTGTTTACTCAAGGTGGGGCAATGATTCACGGCTTTGCCTTAGCATTATTGTTAGGTATTACGGTTGGTACTTACTCTTCAATTTATGTCGCCTCAGCATTAGCTCTGAAACTTGGTATTACCCGAGAGCACCTAATGCCACCGCAAATAGACAAAGAGGGGGAGGAGATCGAGGAGATGCCATAGGGTCTTCTTACTATACTTTGCCGTTAGTAATTACACTGGCGGCAATAAAAAAGCCAGAATTATTAATTCTGGCTTTTTTTATGTAGAGAGTAATCACTCTCTAGGTATTCTATTTCATCATTGCGTCGTTGCCGTTCTCACGGATTTTCTTCAGCATAGGTTTGATGATTCGTGCACAACCAGCAACAATGTTACCAGAGACTAGGTGGTTTGTTCCGCCAGAAAAATCAGTACAGATAACGCCAGCTTCACGAGCAATTAACTCTCCAGCTGCCATATCCCAAGGCTTTAGGCCTAATTCGAAATAACCATCAACTCGCCCAGCCGCAAGATAGCATAAATCAAGAGAAGGAACGCCATTTTGACGAACATCTGCGCATTCGATAAACATCGAAGCTAAGATTTTCATGTAGCTTTCAGAGTGTTGTTTCTGTTTTGTTGGGAAAGTTGTTGCTAACGTCGTTCCAGCTAAATCACGAGACTCTTTAACACGAATTCGTTGATTGTTTAGCTGAGCACCACCACCACGAGTACCCGTGAATAACTCGTTACGCATTGGATCGTAGACACAGGCAACTTCAGTGCGGCCGCGCATACGTAAAGCGATGGATATTGAGAAGTGAGGATGACCGTTTACAAAGTTAGATGTTCCATCTATTGGGTCTATAATCCATTGACACTCTTTGTCTCTGCCCTCTTTAGAGCCAGATTCTTCAGCCAAAATACAGTGGTCAGGGTAAGCTTTTTTGATAATGTCCATAATCATAAATTCAGCTTCATGATTGATGTTTGTAACTAGGTCGTTAGAACCTTTTTGAGAGACTTCCGTTTTACTTGGATTCTCGAAAGATTTAGCAACATGGTCGCCAGCCTTGCGCGCAGCACGGATAGCAATGTTTAGCATTGGATGCATAGATATTTCCCAACAGATGTTAAAGAACGAAAAGCGGCGGAGAGTATAACAAATAAATCCGAAAAGGAAAGCGGTTATTTTTTGCTCAATGATAGGGTGAAAGTATGCACAGTTATCAAAGCTAGATAATGCTGACAATGGAAGTATTCGGTCATCATGAATTGTGTTAATATACGTCGGTTTTTTGTTGGCTTTAGGTAAGATTACACCATGCTAGAAAATGTTCGTATTGTACTGGTTGGAACCACTCATTCTGGAAATATAGGCTCAGCGGCAAGAGCGATGAAAGTAATGGGATTAACCCAAATGGTTCTGGTTGCACCAGAGTGTGAAGTCGATGGGCAAGCGATCGCTTTAGCGGCGGGTGCCAGTGATATTGCCAATAACGCAAGAGTGGTTAGCACGTTGGATGAAGCCATATCAGACTGTAGTTTAGTGATTGGATCCAGTGCACGCTCTCGCACTTTAGAATGGCCAATGCTGGAACCTAGAGAGTGTGGTGTGAAAACGATTGAAGAGGCAAAGAGTCATCCTGTTGCTTTGGTTTTTGGCCGTGAAAGAGTCGGACTAATCAATGAAGAGCTGCAAAAGTGTCACTATCACGTTTGCATTCCTGCTAATCCGAATTACAGTTCATTGAATTTAGCGATGGCGGTACAAACAATCAGTTACGAAACACGTGTAGCTTGGTTAGACTCGGAGTCCTATAAAGGCGATGTAAAAGAGTCGGAATATCCATTGAACAATGAATTAGAACTGTTTTATTCACACCTTGAAAATGTGATGACTGAAACAGGTTTTATTAATAAAGCACATCCTGGACAGGTGGTTAATAAGCTGCGTCGCCTATTTAATCGTGCTCGCCCAGAAGCTCAAGAGTTAAGTATATTACGTGGTGTACTTTCGGCTGTAGACAAGAGTCTGGCAGAAAAAAAGTAGCAATAAATAGTGCACAATAATACTTGAGTAAAATAGTAGGTTATATACTTGACCAAATTAGTCAAGTATGGCAAACTTATCCTTAACTTATATGTGGATATGGTGTGATATGAAGCTTACTTCTAAAGGGCGTTATGCAGTAACAGCAATGTTAGATGTCGCACTGCATGCGCAAAAGGGACCAGTACCTCTGGCCGAGATTTCAGAGCGCCAAGGTATTTCATTATCATACCTTGAGCAGTTATTTTCTCGTTTACGAAAAGCAGAGCTGGTATCAAGTGTTAGAGGACCAGGAGGCGGTTACCTATTAGGAAAAGAACCTAATGAGATAGCAGTTGGTATGGTTATTGCTGCAGTTGATGAATCAGTGGATGCAACGAAGTGCCATGGAAGTAATGGTTGCCAAGGCGGAGCCCGATGTTTAACTCATACGCTTTGGAAAGATTTGAGTAATAGAATTAGTGGTTTTTTAGATGGCATTACTCTGGGTGAGTTAATGACAGATAATGAAATCAAACAAATATCTGGTCGACAAGATTTGAAATTGTCGGTTAATAATAGTTTATAAAATAATAATATAATATCGTGGGTGTTAATGTCAGCTCCTGACGCCATAACGTCTGTATTATCGGAGATAAAATGAAACTGCCAATTTACTTTGATTACTCTGCTACTTGTCCTGTTGATCCTCGTGTTGCTGATAAAATGGTTCAGCATATGACGATGGACGGATGTTTTGGAAATCCAGCATCACGCTCGCATCGTTACGGGTGGCAAGCTGAAGAAGCGGTTGATAACGCGCGTGATCAAATTGCAGATATGCTGAATGCGGATCCGCGTGAGATCGTATTCACTTCAGGCGCAACAGAATCAGATAACCTTGCAATAAAAGGTGCTGCTCACTTTTACAAGAAACAAGGCAAACACATTATTACTTGTAAGACGGAGCACAAAGCGGTTCTTGATACCTGTCGTCAGCTTGAGCGTGAAGGCTATGAAGTTACTTACCTTGAGCCAGAGCCAACTGGACTTATCGATTTACAAAAGTTAGAGGCTGCTTTCCGTGAAGATACGGTGTTGGTTTCTATCATGCATGTAAACAATGAAATTGGTGTGATTCAAGATATCGCTAAAATTGGTGAGTTGTGCCGTTCTCGTAAAGTTATTTTCCATGTTGATGCTGCGCAATCAGCGGGTAAGTTACCGATCAATGTTAAAGAACTAAAAGTGGATTTAATCTCTATTTCGGCACATAAACTCTATGGTCCTAAAGGGATTGGCGCACTTTATGTTCGTCGTAAGCCACGTATTCGTTTAGAAGCTCAAATGCACGGTGGTGGTCATGAGCGTGGGATGCGTTCAGGCACATTGGCGACACACCAGATTGTCGGTATGGGTGAAGCGTGTCGTATTGCTAAAGAAGATATGGAAAAAGATACGGCGCATAATCTTGCCCTGAGAACTCGTCTATTAGATGGGTTAATGGATATGGAAGCTGTTCATATTAACGGTGACTTAGAGCAGCGTGTTGCGAGTAATATTAATATCAGTTTTGAGTTTGTAGAAGGTGAGTCATTACTTATGGCTCTTAAAGATCTCGCGGTCTCTTCTGGTTCAGCCTGCACATCAGCAAGCCTAGAGCCATCCTACGTATTACGTGCGCTTGGTCTTAATGATGAGTTGGCGCACAGCTCAGTACGTTTCTCCTTTGGCCGTTTTACTACCGCCGAAGAAGTAGACTACGCAATTTTAAAAATTCGTGAAGCAGTAGAAAAACTACGTGATATGTCTCCATTGTGGGATATGTATAAAGAGGGTGTTGATCTAAGTACGGTTGAGTGGGCACACCACTAATAATCGTTATTAACACACTTATTTCACGGACGAACTAAATTTAGAGGAAAAAATCATGGCTTATAGCGAAAAAGTACTGGACCATTACGAAAACCCACGTAACGTTGGATCATTTGATAAAGAAGATCCATCTATCGGCAGTGGCATGGTTGGCGCGCCGGCATGTGGTGATGTAATGAAACTTCAGATTAGAGTATCTGAAGATGGCATCATTGAAGATGCAAAATTTAAAACGTACGGTTGTGGCTCTGCGATTGCCTCAAGCTCACTGGTTACTGAGTGGGTAAAAGGCAAAACATTAGACGAAGCTGCGGCACTTAAAAACTCAGAAATTGCTGAAGAGCTTGCATTACCACCAGTAAAAATTCACTGCTCTATTCTTGCTGAAGATGCGATTAAAGCAGCGGTATCTGATTATAAAAAGAAACGTGCGTAATATTAATTAACCAAGGGTTGTAAGATGGCCATAACCGTCACGGAAGCCGCGGCTAGCCGCGTGAGAACATTTTTGGAAAACCGAGGCAAAGGCATCGGTTTACGATTAGGTGTGAAAACTACTGGTTGCTCGGGTATGGCTTATATCCTTGAGTTTGTAGACCAACTTAATGATGAAGATAAAACGTTTGAAGAGCATGGAGTGACAATCATCATTGATACCAAAAGTTTGGTTTATCTAGATGGTACCGAGCTGGATTTTGCAAAAGAGGGATTAAATGAAGGATTTCAGTTTAATAACCCAAATGCAAAAAGCGAATGTGGCTGTGGTGAAAGCTTCAACGTATAGTTCCATCAACGCATAAGAGTAGTACATACTAAATTTATGAATCATTTCGAATTATTTGGGCTATCTAATCAGTTTGAACTGGAAGGTGGCCTTCTTTCTGAACAGTACAGAGAACTCCAGCGCCGCTTTCATCCTGATAAATTCGCGACAGCTTCTGAGCGCGATAGGTTGCTGGCAATTCAAAAATCAGCGCAAATTAATGACGCCTATCAAACTTTAAAAAATCCAATTTCACGAGCAGAGTACATACTGTCTGAATCAGGTTTGGACATTAGAGGTGAGCAGAAAACACTACAAGATATGACCTTTTTGATGCAGCAGATGGAGTTACGAGAGACATTAGAAGAGATCCCATCTTCGAGTGATCCGGAATTGGCATTAGCATCATTCGAAAGTGATATTTTAGTGATGTTTAAAGATCGACTTAAACAATTGAGCTCTGAGTTAAATCAGAAACAATTAGAAGCTGCCGCTGATAGTGTTCGTAAATTGAGATTCGTGGTTAAACTTCAGCATGAAATAGAGCAGTTAGAAGAGACTCTATTTGAATAAGTAGACGTAAATTAGAAAGAATAGGATTATTAAATGGCATTTTTACAGATTTCTGAACCCGGTTTAAGTGTTGCTCCTCATCAGCAAAAGCTCGCTGTTGGTATTGATTTAGGGACCACGAATTCGTTAGTCGCTTCAGTTCAAAGCGGAATTGCTGACACACTAAAAGATGAACATGGGCGAAGTATTCTTCCTTCGGTTGTTCACTATTCTGAACGTGGAGTAGTCGTAGGGGAAGTGGCCGTAACATTCGCCACTACAGAGCCTGAAAATACCATTATTTCTGCCAAACGTTTAATGGGGCGCTCATTATCTGACATTACCGCTCGTTACCCCAATTTACCGTATCAGTTTAAATCCAGTGATAATGGACTGCCTATTATTGAAACTAAATTGGGGCCAGTGAATCCAATTCAAGTGTCGGCAGAAATTCTCAAAGCGCTCTCTCAAAGAGCTATTGAAAGTTTAGGTGGCAAGTTAGAAGGGGTCGTTATTACGGTCCCAGCCTATTTTGATGACGCTCAACGAGCAGGAACAAAGGACGCTGCAAAATTAGCAGGCTTAAATGTTTTGAGACTACTCAATGAACCAACCGCTGCCGCTATTGCTTACGGATTAGACTCTGGTCAAGAGGGTGTGATTGCCATCTATGACTTAGGCGGTGGTACCTTTGATATTTCAATTCTACGTTTATCTAAAGGCGTATTTGAAGTATTAGCGACAGGGGGAGATTCCGCGTTAGGTGGTGATGATTTTGATGCCTTGGTTGCCGAATGGATTTTAGAACAGTCAGGATTCAAAGAGAGTCTAACGGCATCGCAACGTCGCGAATTGCTTCATGCGGCCACTGCGGCAAAAATTACGCTCTCTGATAACGAACAAGCTACTATTTCTCTGTTTGATTGGACTGGAACCATTAATCAACAGCAGTTTGAAGCGCTGATTCAAAAGTTAGTGAAGAAGACACTGCT
This sequence comes from Aliivibrio sp., assembly GCA_016764915.1. Lineage (GTDB taxonomy): Bacteria > Pseudomonadota > Gammaproteobacteria > Enterobacterales > Vibrionaceae > Aliivibrio_A. The sequence continues at coordinate 69,382 of JAESQY010000060.1, forward strand.
CTTATGTCGACGAGCACTAAAAGATGCAAGCATCACAGTAGATGAAGTGTTAGAAACGGTTATGGTGGGTGGTTCGACTCGAACACCATTAGTTCGTAACATGGTGGGTGAGTTCTTTGCTAAAACACCGCTAACCAGTATCGATCCAGATCTAGTCGTCGCCATCGGTGCTGCTATTCAAGCTGATATATTAGTGGGCAATAAACCAGATTCAGATATGCTGCTTTTGGATGTTATTCCACTCTCCTTGGGCATTGAAACCATGGGTGGATTAGTCGAAAAGATCATTTCTCGTAATACCACAATTCCAGTTGCTAAAGCACAAGAATTTACCACGTTTAAAGATGGTCAAACGGGGATGCTGGTTCATGTTATTCAGGGAGAACGAGAACTGGTTGCAGATTGCCGTTCGCTCGCTCAATTTACACTGCGAGGTATTCCTCCAATGGCGGCAGGTGCTGCGCACATTAGAGTGACTTATCAGGTTGATGCGGACGGGTTGTTATCAGTGACCGCGATGGAAAAAAGTACCGAAGTGCAAGCTGAAATCCAAGTCAAACCCTCATATGGTCTTAGTGATAATGAAATAGCGAATATGCTTAAAGATTCGATGACTTTCGCGCAAGAAGATATGGACGCACGTACCTTAGCCGAGCAACAAGTTGAAGCGGATAGAGTGATTGAAGGTTTGGAGGTGGCGTTATCACAAAATGGTGAAGAGCTGCTATCAAAGCAAGAGTACCAAGAGATACAAGCCGCGGTTGAAGAGTTAATTATATTGCGTCAAAGCAATGACTCTAAAGCCATTGAAGCTGGCATTAAACGTACTGATAAAATAAGTAAAGAGTTTGCCGCACGCAGAATGGATGTATCAATCCGTGCTGCGTTAGCTGGTCAATCCATTGATGAGGTCTAGAATGCCAAAGGTTATTGTTTTACCACATGAAGAGTTATGCCCTGAAGGTGCTGTTTTAGAAGCAGAAAAAGGCCAGAGTGTTCTTGATGTAGCGCTTAAAAACGGTATTGGCATTGAGCACGCTTGTGAGAAATCCTGTGCTTGCACTACCTGCCATATTATTATCCGTGAAGGCTTTGACTCTCTAGAAGAGAGCGAAGAGCTAGAAGATGATATGTTAGACAAAGCGTGGGGGTTAGAGCCTGAGTCTCGCCTAGGCTGCCAAGCATTGGTTGCTGATGAAGATCTCATTGTAGAGATACCAAAATACACAATAAATTTAGCATCTGAAAGTCACTAACAAACCAAAATAGGGGTCATAATATGAGCTTAACATGGACTGATTCACTAGACATTGCTCTTGAGTTGATAGAGAAATTTCCAGAAACAGATCCTAAGACTGTTCGATTTACTGACTTACATCAGTGGATCACTGAGCTCGAAGAGTTTGAAGATGATCCTAACCGCTCTAATGAAAAAATATTAGAAGCGATCATTCTCAGTTGGATGGATGAGATGAATTGATACTAAATCGCCTCTTTGTTAACCAAAGTGACGTAATAGTAGTGATTTATGGTGAAAAATATTGTAAAACGGGCTTGATAGTCCGTTTTTTTTACATTAAATAGTTAATAATCATTTAATTACCAACATAAATTGAATAAATAATTAACAGTCAGTATTCATCAAGGAGATTTAAATGTCTGAACAGATGCCTGTATTCCTATCTGCACAAGCAGCGGCAGCTCAATGGGGCGAAAACGCCTTACTTTCATTTACTATTGAAGGAACGACTATTCACCTTCCTGAAGAGCATAAAATGGATGGAGTGCAAAGAGCGGGAAGAAAGCTTGATGGTCAAGGAATTTCATCTGTTACTTTGGAAGGAAAAGAATGGAACCTTGAGAGTATCTGGTCTTTTGTACAAGGCTATAGAGGTTCTAAAGGCAGTAATCTAGTGGTGTGGAAAGATCTAAAAAAATCGCAACAAGAAGAGCTGACTCATCGCATCTCGACCACTAATTGGGTTAGACATCTGATTAATAAAACAGGGGAAGAAGTTGCTCCTCGTCAATTGGCTTCGATGGCGGCAGAATTCATTAAATCTGTAGCGGCAACGCCTGAGCATGTATCGTATAAAATCATAAAAGATAAAGATCTTCTTACCGAAGGTTGGACGGGTATATATGCAGTCGGCCGAGGCTCTGAGCGCACTTCTGCGATGTTACAGTTAGATTATAATCCAACGGGTGATGAAAATGCGCCTGTATTCGCCTGTCTAGTAGGTAAAGGGATCACGTTTGATTCTGGTGGTTATAGCCTCAAACCTACTGGCTCAATGGCAACGATGAAAGCGGATATGGGAGGGGCTGCGACGATTGCGGGTGGTTTAGGACTGGCTATTTTACGAGGTTTGAATAAACGAGTTAAACTCATATTATGCTGTGCAGAGAACATGATCTCTGGTCGCGCACTAAAAATGGGTGACATTATTACCTATAAGAACGGCAAAACCGTTGAGATATTAAACACAGATGCAGAGGGACGTTTAGTACTGGCTGATGGTTTACAGTATGCGAGTGAACATAAACCCGAGTTGCTGATTGATTGTGCGACATTAACCGGCGCTGCAAAAAATGCAGTTGGTTATGATTTCCATTCATTATTGAGTTTTGATAAAGCCTTAAGTCAACGAGCATTAAATGCAGCAGAGCAAGAAAAAGAAGGGTTATGGCCACTGCCTGTGATGGACTTCCATCGTGGAATGATCTCTTCAAATTTTGCAGACTTAGCCAATATTGGAACCACGCCTGCCTCACCAGGTGCAAGTACGGCTGCTGCGTTCTTATCATATTTTGTTGACGATTATAAGAACGGGTGGTTACACTTTGATTGCTCTGGCACAAACAGAGTATCCGCTTCAGACAAATGGTCAGCAGGCGCAACCGGCATGGGCGTTTGTACTCTCGCTCGTATCTTGATCGATGAAGCAAAAAGATAGAGCAACAACCAACTATCGGTTTAATAGAGAGTGCTATTGAACCGATTGATTTAACCAACCAGTATCAAAAAGGAATTATGATGACCGTTGAACGTACTTTTTCTATTGTTAAACCTGACGCTGTAAAAAGAAATTTAATTGGTGCTATCTATCGCCGTATAGAAAAGACGGGAATGACCGTTGTAGCGTCAAAAATGCTGCAATTGACGAAAGAGCAAGCTGCGGGTTTTTATGCTGAGCACGAAGGAAAACCGTTTTTTGAAGCTCTTGTAGAATTCATGACTTCAGGTCCAATTATGGTTCAAGTGTTGGAAGGCGAAGATTCAATTACACGTTATCGTGAGCTGATGGGAAAAACAAACCCTGAAGAGGCGGCTTGCGGAACACTTCGTGCTGATTATGCGATCAGCATGCGTTATAACTCGGTTCATGGTTCAGATAGCCCAGAATCAGCTGCACGTGAAATTGCCTATTTTTTCGCAGAAGATGAGCTTTGTTCACGCGATAGTTCAGTTATTTATGAGTAAACATTGAGTTACTACCAGGCTACTAATTTAAAGTACTTGAGGAGGCGATAGCCTCCTTTTTTACACCTATAATTTGATGAGTGAGTACAATAGAATTAGTAGTAAATAGCGGTCAAATCCTGTACAATTCCGCGCCTTGAATTTGCTACAATGCTATATATCTGAGAGGCAACATGACAACACCAAAAATTAATCTGCTGGATCTGGATCGCAAAAGTCTTCGTGCCTTTTTTATCGATGAGCTTGGCGAAAAAGCATTTCGTGCAGATCAACTAATGAAGTGGATGTATCACTTTGGTTGTGATGATTTCGATCAGATGAATAACATTAATAAGAAACTGCGTGAAAAACTTAAACATTTGGCTGAGATAAAAGCACCTGAAGTGTCTGATGCTCAATTTTCCAGTGATGGGACTATTAAGTGGGCGATGCGCGTTGGCAATCAGGATGTTGAGACGGTTTATATACCCGATGGTGATAGAGCCACTCTTTGTATCTCATCACAAGTAGGTTGTGCATTAGAATGTACATTTTGCTCTACGGGTCAACAAGGCTTTAACCGTAACCTGAGAGTATCAGAGATCATTGGTCAAGTGTGGCGCGCAGCCCGTGAAATTGGGTTGGAAAAAGATACGGGTCGACGCCCAATCACTAATGTTGTCCTGATGGGAATGGGGGAGCCTCTGCTTAATATGAAAAACCTGCTCCCTTCTTTGGATATTATGCTAGATGACTTTGGTTTTGCGTTATCAAAACGTCGTGTAACCGTATCGACATCTGGTGTGGTATCTGGCCTTGAACAGATGATAGGTAAGGTTGATGTGGCATTGGCTATTTCACTTCATGCACCCACTGATGCGTTACGTAGTGAAATTATGCCAATCAATGACCGTTGGAATATAGAGACCTTTTTGGACTCTGTTCGTCGCTATTTAGCGGAGTCAAAAGCGAACCGAGGTCGTGTCACTGTCGAATATATTCTTCTAGATCGTGTGAATGATGAGATGGAACATGCAAGGCAGCTCGCAGAATTGTTAAAAGATACGCCATCAAAAATTAATTTAATCCCATTTAACCCTTATCCTGGTTCACCGTATAAGAAGCCAAGTAATTCACGTATTGATCGTTTTCAAAAAACATTGATGGAATATAATTTCACAGTAACGATACGTAAAACACGCGGTGATGATATTGATGCAGCTTGTGGGCAGTTGGTGGGCGACGTTATCGATCGCACCAAACGAACTCAATCTAGGTTGCAAGCTGAAACCATTCCAGTCAAAGAGCTTTAATCGAGTGTGATTTTTTCATTGCCTCTATTGTTATGATCTGGGATCAAGATGAGAGAGCGCAATGGGAAGAACAATCAATACTGCATGCAGATTCACCATAATATTTTTCGTTACTGTTTTATTCGGATGTTCATCGCTCTTCCATGAGCAAGTCGACATGAATTTTGATAGAATTGCTGCCGCAGACGCAAGAATCTCTCTGGGTTTAGCTTATATAGAAATTGATGAGAGAAGAAAAGCAAAAGAAAATTTGGATCTTGCATTAAAATACGCACCTAATTACTATCAATCACATAGGGCTCTTGCCTATTATTATCAAATAATCGGTGATATTAAGACTTCTATACACTTTTATCAGCAAGCATTACGATCTTTGCCAAATAATGGTGATGTTTTAAATGATTTTGCTGTCTTGTTATGCAAATATGAACGTTACAATGAAGCTGAGTCATATTTTGCCAAGTCATTTAAGCAAAAGGATTATTACCTGGTTTCAGTCAGTTACGAAAATGCTGCTTTTTGCTTATTAAAAAGTGGAGATCAAGCGACAGCAAAGCACTATTTTGAACAGTCATTAGCTCATGACCCTAATAGTTACCGTTCACTGCTTCAATTATCGAAACTAAAAATTGAAGGTGATCAGCTGTCGAATGCGAGAGTATTACTGTTAAGATTTACACAACGATATGGATATGATTCTGTCAGTCTTAAGTTATTCATTGAACTTGAAAAAAAAGCAGGTAATACTCAACAAGTCATTCATTATGGAGAGGTATTGGCCACTCAATTTCCAGAGCCAGCACCTAATTAAAGTATTTAGATCATGACAAAAGAAGATAAAGAGATAAAAATTGACGTGGTAACGTCAGATCCCAACGAGATACTTCCTGGTGATATTTTAAAGGAAGCAAGAGGGAAAATGGGACTCTCGATCAGTGATGTTGCAGATAGACTAAGGCTGCGCTCTGTGATCATTCAACAAATGGAAAATAACCAGTTTGACCTTGGGAAATCAGCCACATTTACTCGTGGCTATTTGCGTTCTTATGCAAAAGTGGTTGCCGTTAGTGAGAAAGAGATTCTTGCCGCCTTAGATAAGATAGGCGAAGCACAGCCCGAAGAGCATGAAATGCAAAGTTTTTCGCGCCAAACTAAACGGGCGAAACACGACAGAAATATTATGAAATTAACATGGGTTATTTTAGCTCTGTTTATTGGTATCACTATGATGTGGTGGTGGCAAAATCAAACTCAAGCAGAAGATGAAACCTATGTTCCACAGATCGAAACTGCAGAGAACCAGCAAGCTCTAGCTCCAATCTCTACGGATACCGTTGAGCCTACTGAGTCTGTCCTTGTAGAAGAGAGTTCAGATGCCGACTTAATAGAGGTTAATAAAATAGAGCAAGATGTGGTTGAACCAACAGTAAGCTCTGAAGATGTAGACAATGAAGTTGTTGTCAGTGATCCTAAAACTCCAGAAGTTAAAACGGTTGTCGCGGAAACGACAAAAAATATCGAACAAGTGATCAGCATGAGTTTTAGCAGTGATTGCTGGATTGATGTAAAAGATGCAACAGGAACGAATTTATCGACTGGGGTGAAGAAATCGGGTACTAGCCTCACTTTAAAAGGGGTTGAACCTTTTAAAGTGGTGATTGGTGCGCCAAGTGCTGTAGAACTTACTTATCAAGGTAAGTTGGTAGATTTAACTAAATATCCTGTTGGTCGAGTGGCAAGATTAACTCTTCAACAATAATGAGTATCCTGAAAAATGCATAACGAATCCCCAATTAAGCGCCGAGCATCGACCCGTATTTATGTCGGCAATGTTCCTATCGGTGATGGCGCTCCTATTGCAGTTCAGTCCATGACCAATACTCGAACTACAGATGTAGCAGCGACGGTTGCTCAAATACGTGCATTGGAGAAAGTCGGCGCAGATATCGTGCGTATTTCCGTTCCTACTATGGATGCCGCGGAAGCATTTAAACGGATAAAGCAGCAGGTCGCAGTACCTTTAGTTGCCGACATTCACTTTGATTATCGTATTGCACTAAAAGTGGCTGAGTATGGTGTAGATTGTTTGCGTATCAGCCCTGGTAATATCGGTAACGAAGATCGTATACGTTCAGTGGTAGATTGCGCACGTGATAAAAATATACCTATTCGTATCGGTGTTAACGGTGGCTCACTAGAGAAAGACATTCAAGTGAAATATGGTGAACCAACGGCTGAGGCACTGCTTGAATCCGCTATGCGTCACGTTGATATATTAGATCGCCTTAACTTTGACCAGTTTAAAGTTAGCGTGAAAGCCTCAGATGTATTTTTAGCGGTTGAGTCATACCGTTTACTGGCCAAGCAGATTAATCAGCCTCTGCATTTAGGGATCACTGAAGCTGGTGGTGCTAGAGCAGGTTCGGTTAAATCAGCCGTCGGTTTAGGGTTGCTGCTTTCTGAAGGCATTGGAGATACACTTCGCATCTCATTGGCAGCGGATCCAGTCGAAGAGATTAAGGTTGGCTTTGATATTCTAAAATCATTGAGAATCCGTTCTCGTGGTATTAACTTTATCGCTTGTCCAACCTGTTCTCGTCAAGGGTTTGATGTTATCGCGACGGTGAACGAGTTAGAGCAACGTTTAGAAGATTTAATTACGCCTATGGATGTCTCACTGATTGGCTGTGTGGTTAATGGACCTGGTGAAGCAGAAGTGTCTCATATGGGCGTTGCCGGTAGTAGTAAGAAGAGTGCACTGTATGAAGATGGTAAACGACTTAAAGAGCGTTTAGATAACAACAATATGATTGATATTCTTGAAGCAAAAATTCGCGCTAAAGCATCGATGCTGAATAAAATCGATGTTGAGCAAATAGATTAAGATAGTTGGAAGTATAAAGTGGCTAAAGCAATTCAAGCAATAAGAGGGATGAACGACTGTCTCCCGACTGATTCTCCTCTTTGGCAAAAAGTAGAAGATAGTATCAAACGTGTGGTTAGCGGATATGGTTATAGCGAAATTCGTATGCCTATCGTTGAGATGACTCATCTTTTCAAACGTGCAATCGGCGAAGTCACTGATGTGGTTGAAAAAGAGATGTACACCTTTGAAGACCGTAATGGAGACAGTTTAACACTGCGCCCAGAAGGTACTGCAAGCTGTGTACGCGCTGGCATTGAAAATGGATTGTTATATAACCAAGAGCAACGTTTGTGGTACATGGGTCCTATGTTCCGCCATGAGCGTCCGCAAAAAGGTCGCTACCGTCAGTTTCACCAGGTGGGCGCTGAGGTGTTTGGTCTTGAGGGACCGGATGTCGATGCTGAACTCATTATGATGACCGCTCGTTTATGGCGAGAGTTAGGGATAGCAGATCACATCCGTTTAGAGTTAAATTCAATTGGCTCGTTAGCGGCTCGTGCTAATTATCGTGTCGCACTGGTTGCATTCTTAGAGCAGCACCTTGATGTGTTAGATGACGACTGCAAACGTCGAATGCACACTAACCCAATGCGTGTACTTGATTCTAAAAACGCTGCAGTACAAGCGATTTTAGTGGATGCACCTAAGTTATCTGAATACTTAGACGATGAATCTAAACAACATTTTTCTGGATTATGTGAACTCTTAGACGCTGCCGGTATCCAATACCAAGTAAATGAGCGTTTAGTTCGTGGATTGGATTATTATAACCGCACTGTCTTTGAGTGGATTACTGAGAGCCTAGGTGCTCAGGGCACTGTTTGTGGTGGTGGTCGTTATGATGGTTTGGTTGAACAGCTTGGCGGTAAAGCAACTCCAGCCGTTGGATTTGCAATGGGGGTTGAGCGTCTTGTATTAATGATGGAGACCCTAGAGCAGACGGACGTTCGTTCTGCCGTTGATGTGTACCTGGTTACTGCTGGTGAAGGGACTCTTGCTGCTGGTATGACATTGGCAGAGACACTTCGTGACCAACTGCCGAACTTACGAATTATGACTCACTTTGGTGGTGGTAACTTTAAGAAACAATTTAAACGTGCAGATAAATCAGGTGCAGCTGTTGCACTGATTTTAGGCGAGACTGAAGTGTTAGAACAAACGGTCACATTGAAAGATTTACGCGGTGGAGAGCAACAAACCGTTGCGCAAGCAGACATTGCCTCTTTATTGGCTGATTTGATTTAGGAGAAAACAGAAAGTGGAAGTCTACGAAACTGAAGAACAACAAGTTGATGCAATTAAAAGCTGGATAAAAGAGAACGGTAAAGCGGTTGTTTTAGGTGCAGTGATTGGTTTAGGCGGTTTATGGGGTTGGAAGTTTTACCAATCTGAGCAGATCCTAGCCAAAGAAGTCGCGTCTGAATCTTATAATCAAGTGGTCATCAAACTACAAAAGAACAGCAGTGATGCATTAGTCGATGCGAAAGCGTTTATTGATGATAATGAAGAGAGCCAATACTCAGTACTGGTTGCATTGCAATTGGCTAAAATTCAGATTGAAGCTAATCAACTTGATGACGCATTAACCCAACTAAATTGGGTTATTTCAAATACTAAAGATGAAGCTATTCTTCCATTGGCGGTCACTCGTAAAGCGAGAACGCTAAGTGAGCAACAGAAATTTACTGAAGCTCTGTCTGCATTAGGTAGCGTGAAGGCGGAAGGTTGGAAAGCACGTATTGCTGAACTTCGCGGTGATATTCAGCTGCAAAGTGGTGATGTAGAAGCGGCTCGCTTTTCATACACTGAAGCGCAACAGCTAGGTGGTAGCCCACTGCTACAGATGAAATTAGACGACCTAGCTAAATAAGGCTCAGTAGTATGATGAAGCTGTTAAGGAAAGTGCTAATAGGTGGTTTTTCAATTGCACTGCTTGCAGGTTGTGCTGGGGAAGAAGATACGATCATCATGGCTCCGGTTCCTGTTGTAGATGATCAATTTTCTCTGGATACACAGTGGTCGAGCAGTATAGGTAATGGAGTCGAGCACTATTACTCGAAGCTAAAACCGGCCTATGGTTATGGCAAAGTGTTTGTTGCCAGCCGTGATGGTGTTGTTTCCGCTTTGGATCCTGACAATGGCAAGAGGATTTGGAGTCAGTCATTAGACAGTAACTCTATCGCTCGTCTATCGGGTGGTTTAACGCTCTCTTATGGCAAAGTCTTCGTCGGTAGTGAAAACGGTGAAATCATCGCTTTAGATCAAGAGAGCGGTGAGGAGCTTTGGCGTTCAACGATAGATGGTGAGGTATTATCAACACCACTAGCGGATGAAGGTTTAGTTATTGTTCACAGCAGTCGTGGTGTTTTATATGCCTTTGATGCGGACACCGGCAGTAAAAAGTGGCAGATCAGCAGTGAAGTGCCAAGTTTGACTCTGCGAGGTGACAGCAGTCCGGTAAGTATTTCTGGTGGTGTTTTTTGGGGAATGTCCAATGGTCGTTTGGCGGCCGCATTGATCTCAAAAGGTCAATTATTGTGGCAACAACCGATTGGCATGCCGAAAGGATCGACCGAAATCGATCGAATTGTCGATGTAGACTCAACTCCGTTGATAATAGGCGGAAGGTTATTTACTATCGGCTTTAACGGTCAGTTGGTTGCATTAGAGCTCAGAACCGGAAAAGCGGCATGGAAACGGAACTACTCATCAGTGACTGATCTGGTAACCGATGGTGGTCGCATTTTTGTGGTCACTGAAAATGATTATGTTGTTGCAGTAGATGCTCGAAGTGGTACTGAGCTGTGGAAAAATAAACAGTTAGAGAACCGATTATTAACCGCTCCTGTGTTAATACAAGGTAAGTTAGTTGTGGGCGACAGTGAAGGTTACTTACACTGGTTATCTCGTGAAGATGGTAGCTTTGTTGCTCAGCAGCAGATTAATGACAGTGGATTAACCGTAGCACCAATTTTAGTTGATGATAGCTTCGTAGTTACATCGCGAGATGGCAAGTTAAAGAAAATGAAGATCAACTAACTTCTCGTGTTATAATTGCTCCACAGTTTCTATCGGCTCCTGGGTGTTTATCAGCCAGGAGCCGTTGTAGTTTAGAATTCATGAGTTGTAGTTATCGATGATTTATCTTTAAGTAGTTGAATTTTCTATAGCTATAACCGCAGAAATATAAAGAGAAAGAGTTGTGAAAGAGTCAGATATGATCCCCGTTGTTGCTCTAGTAGGGCGTCCTAATGTTGGTAAGTCGACATTATTTAACCGTTTAACTCGTACCCGAGATGCATTGGTTGCGGATTTTCCAGGTTTAACCCGAGATCGCAAATACGGCAGAGCCAAGTTTGACGAGCAAGAGTTCATTCTTATCGATACTGGTGGTATTGATGGAACGGAAGATGGCGTAGAGACTAAAATGGCCGAGCAGTCACTGATGGCGATTGAAGAAGCTGACGTGGTGCTGTTCATGGTTGATGGACGCGCAGGGTTAACCGTTTCAGATGAAGCGATTGCGAAGCATCTACGTTCACGTCAAAAGCCTACTTTTTTAGTGGTTAACAAGGTTGATGGTATCGACCCGGATGCAGCAGGTGCGACATTCTGGCAGCTTGGAATGGATAGCATGTATCAAATTGCGGCCTCGCAAGGTCGTGGTGTCGGTATTTTGATTGAGCGAGCCTTAAATCCATTCGCTGAAAAACTTGCTGCCGAAGCTCGTGCTGAGTTAGGTGAAGATGGTGAGTTAGAAGACCTCACTGAATTTGAAGATGAGTTTGAAGAGGTCGAAGCGACTGAAGAGACGGCTGAAGAGCAGTACAAACGTCTACAAGAACAGCCTATTAAATTAGCAATCATTGGCCGTCCAAACGTCGGTAAATCCACTCTCATTAACCGTATTTTGGGTGAAGAGCGCGTGGTTGTATATGATGAAGCGGGTACAACCCGTGATTCAATTTACATTCCAATGGAACGTGATGGTCAAGAGTATGTGTTGATTGATACTGCAGGTGTTCGTCGTCGTCGTAAAATCAATGAGACAGTCGAAAAGTTCTCAGTGATTAAAACCTTGAAGGCTATCGAAGATGCTAACGTGGTTTTATTGGTTGTTGATGCACGTGAAAACCTTTCTGATCAAGATCTCAGCTTATTGGGTTTCACCCTTAATGCTGGCCGCTCTTTAGTGATTGCGGTGAATAAGTGGGATGGCTTAAACACAGAAGTGAAAGATGAAGTGAAAAAACAGCTAGACCGCCGTTTAGGTTTTGTTGATTTTGCTAAAATTCACTTTATTTCTGCGCTACACGGTACTGGTGTAGGTCATTTGTACGAATCTGTTGTTGAGGCATATTACTCAGCGACAAAACGTACCAGCACATCAGTCTTAACCCGTATTATGCAGATGGCGCAAGATGATCACCAGCCACCGTTGGTTCGTGGTAATCGTATTAAATTGAAGTATGCGCATGCTGGTGGTTATAACCCACCGTTGATTGTGGTGCACGGTAACTTAGTACGCTCGCTACCCGATTCATACAAGCGTTATTTAATGAACTACTACCGCAAAGCGTTAGAGATCACTGGAACGCCAATTCGAATCCAGTTCCAAAATAGTGGAAACCCGTTTGAGCAAACGGCTAAGCGACAAAGCTTGAATCAAGAGCGCAAACGCAAACGTCTATTTGGCGCGGTGAAAAATCGCAGAAGATAGCAAAAAGTGGAGCATCCAATTTAGGTGCTCTTTTTTTTTGCTTCATTTTTTGTTTATGATTAGCAGATACAGTGGAAGTTGGAATCACAATGAACGACATCAGTGCAACTATCGTTAAGTTTTGTCACCAAACCTGGCAGTTAGAGTCAACTGTTCAAATGGTAAAAAGTGGTCAGCAGCAGACACAGTACATTGTGACTGCTGAGACGCCGTTTCATCCTGTTAGCCACATTTGGCCAGATCATCCAGCAGATCGCGGAGTCATGGCATGCAACGACGCAATCGAACCTGTCGTTGACTGTTTAACTGGGGCGGTGGAATTAGCAACAGGCGAATTGTTTGTCGGCAGTGCAATACCAGTAAAGCGAGATGCCATTGGCTGGGTATTTGTGGTTGTACACCAGGTGAGTGAAGCCATCTCTGTTGCCACTGGCGATACGGTGCGTTTAGAGGTCAATCAAAGTTATCAACAGCGGTTAAGTAGAGGACATTCTGCTGGTCACTTGGCCTATTTAGCATTAAATAAAACACTGAATGACCATTATTGGCGGAAAGATGCCGATCGCAAAGATGAATTAGGCCATTATGACTTCAACAGTTATGCCTTAGGGACCAGTTTTGTGACAGAAGATTGTTGTACTGATACCTACCGATTAGGTAAGACTCTAAGAAAGCGCGGGTTAAACAGTGCTGAGATGGTTAATAATCTAGATTCGATAGAAATAGCAATAAATGCTGAATTAGAATCTTGGTTAGCATTAAATAGTGATGTTAAGGTCGTGTGCGACGGGGAACGTTTAACCGATTCACGTTACTGGCACTGTCATCTTGGCGAAAGTGGTAAGGCGGTAGTCCCTTGTGGCGGAACACACGTTAGAAGTTTGGCTGAATATCACTCAATTACGGTGAAATTTGAGCTGCTAAACGAGCAACAGTTACGGATGGTCACAATAAGCAACATGGTAGAGTAGTGGTTAAATCCCTCTAGTTTTACTTTACACTATCTGCTGGATCTAATGCTAATTTAAGCGATTGTCAGAGTTATTAACTGCTGTAAATTCAAAAACAGGACATGTAACTTATGCTTTCGGGTGGTGGTTATATAAATGTTCTTTTTAGGGGTGATCGCTGATCACTTGCCATTAATATAAAGATCGTCAGAAATAGAAGAGATCATTGTATTGCACGACACTCTAGATAAATGAATAAGAGAAGATCCAGTATGACAGAAAACCATTGCCCTAAATGTGAGGGATCACTTGACTGGAAAAATAGTGATTACTATTGTGAGAGCTGTGAACAAGGCTATAAGAAGGTAGCACCGTGCCCTGATTGTGCAACAGAGATGGAAAAGCTCCAAGCGTGCGGCTCTGTCAGCTATTTCTGTAATAGTTGTAATGAACTTAAATCAAAATCGAGAAGTAAAACGCACCTTGTTAAGCTGTAAGAGTTTAGCAGTAAGAGTTAAAGTCAGATCATCGGATCACATAACGGTTGATCTGATCTCTCCATCTTCCACTTTAGTGATCATCTGCTCACCCGTGTTTATCTGCTTAACGGATGTGATCAGCTGATTGTTTTCACCTCGAGTGATCGAGTACCCGCGTTTTAACGTTGCAAGAGGGCTTACTGTATCCAGCTTTTCTGCGGCTAAAGAGAGTTGATGATTGGACTGCAGCAACTTTCTGTCCATCGCATCAAGCAATCGAGATCGCAGCTGAATCAATTGGCTGCTTTTAATCTGCAGCGCTTTCTCTGGAGAGTATAAACCCAATTTGTATTGCTGTTTGTCGATATGCTGGCGCTGAATCGACAAATGGCGAGTCAGCGATTGATGCAATCGACTGGTTAACTCATCCAAGCGCTGACTCTGTTGATTGAGTTGAAGCTGTGGGTGCTGTTTCTCTAAACGAAATTGTAACTGATGCAGACGTGAGCTCTGCGTAGAGAGATAGTGTCTGATCCCACTGCGCAGTTTATGCTTGCGTTGATCCACTTTCTGGCTTTGTGCAGACATATCACGACTGACAAGCTCAGCAGCAGCAGAAGGTGTTGGAGCTCTAACATCAGCCACAAAGTCTGCAATAGTGACATCCACTTCATGACCAACCGCACTGACGATTGGAATGGTACTGGCTGCGATGGTTCTAGCGACTATCTCATCGTTAAAACACCACAGATCTTCTAATGAACCGCCACCACGGCCCACAATTAAAATATCGCACTCGTTACGACTATTAGCACGTCCGATCGCTTGAGCAATCTGAATGGCTGCCCCGTTGCCTTGTACCATGGTTGGGTAGATAACAACAGGCAAGCTAGGATCACGTCTTTTTAGCACATCCAGAATATCATATAAAGCAGCACCCGTTTTAGAGGTGATAATACCGACTCGCTTCGGATTTTCTGGTAGCGACTGTTTGCCAGCTTGAGCAAACAAACCTTCTGCTGCAAGCGACATTTTTAGTTGATCAAACTGTTGTTGTAACCTTCCGTCTCCTTCGGGCTGCATACTTTCGATAATGAGCTGATAATCTCCGCGCGGTTCATACAGGGAGAGCCTAGCTTTAACTAAGACTTGATTGCCATTGGCGGGTTTAAAGGTAACGCGGCGATTGTTGCCACGAAACATGGCACACTTAACTTGAGCTCGAGAGTCTTTAAGGGTGAAATACCAATGACCAGAAACCGGAGATGAGAAGTTGGATAACTCACCCACCAGCCAGACAATTCCCATTTCATTTTCAAGCAGTAAGCGAACTTCTGCATTAAGACGGGAGACAGTAAAAATTCGATCATTAGTGAGGTTAGACAAAAGAATGCCTTAGACGTAGCTCAAGGAATTAGCGGAAATATAATACATATCAATAGGGTAAATGCAAATAAAAAATCAAAAAATGTGTAGTCAATCGATTGCGTCGTGCGTATAATCCGTCTGCAATATTTAATAATTAATTTTATATTCAACCCTACGGTGTGAGATATTGCAATGCTAAGAATCGCGAAAGAAGCCCTAACGTTTGACGATGTTCTACTCGTCCCTGCACATTCAACTGTACTACCTAATACTGCCGATCTGCGCACCCAATTAACTCAGACTATTTCACTGAATATTCCAATGATCTCAGCATCAATGGATACGGTGACTGAAGCTCGCCTTGCTATTGCATTAGCACAAGAGGGCGGTATTGGATTTATTCACAAAAACATGTCGATTCCTCAGCAAGCGGAAGAAGTGCGTTTAGTGAAGATCTTTGAAGCCGGTGTTGTGACAGCGCCTGTTTCTGTTAAACCAACCGATACCATTGCTGATGTGAAAGCATTAACTGAGAAAAACGGTTTTGCTGGCTACCCTGTTGTGACTACGAGCAATGAACTGGTTGGTATTATTACGGGTCGTGATGTTCGTTTCGTCACGGACTTAACGCAGAAAGTTGAAGTGATGATGACGCCGAAAGATCGTTTAGCGACGGTCAAAGAGGGCACATCTCGTGAGGACGTTCAACAGTTGATGCAAGAGTATCGTGTTGAGAAGATTCTTGTGGTTAATGATACGTTCCAGCTAACGGGCATGATCACCGCAAAAGATTTTCATAAAGCAGAGCGTAAACCAAACGCATGTAAAGATGACCGTGGTCGCCTACGTGTTGGTGCTGCTGTTGGCGCTGGCGCTGGTAACGCAGAGCGTGTTGCGGCATTAGTCGCTGCGGGCGTTGATGTACTGTTAATTGATTCATCTCATGGTCACTCTGAAGGCGTATTGCAACGCATTCGAGAAACTCGTGCAGCTCACCCTGATTTACAGATAATCGGTGGTAACGTGGCAACTGGCTCTGGTGCTAAAGCGTTAATTGATGCTGGTGTCAGTGCAGTGAAAGTGGGCATCGGCCCAGGTTCAATCTGTACCACACGCATTGTTACCGGTGTTGGCGTTCCACAAATTACCGCTATCTCTGATGCGGCTGAAGTGGCAAGTGCACATGGAATCCCTGTGATTGCTGATGGTGGAATTCGCTTCTCAGGTGACATCTGTAAAGCCATTGCTGCTGGTGCGTCATGTGTTATGGTTGGCTCTATGTTTGCTGGCACCGAAGAAGCGCCAGGTGAAGTGATTCTATACCAAGGTCGTTCATACAAATCTTACCGAGGCATGGGCTCTTTGGGCGCGATGTCTCAAGGCTCATCTGATCGTTATTTTCAATCTGATAATGCCGCAGACAAGCTGGTACCTGAAGGTATTGAAGGTCGCATTGCCTATAAAGGACATCTAAAAGAGATCGTACATCAACAGATGGGTGGTTTGCGTTCAAGCATGGGACTGACAGGCTCTGCAACCATTAATGAACTGCGTACTAAATCTGAGTTTGTTCGCATTTCTGGTGCGGGCATGAAAGAGTCACATGTGCACGATGTTGAGATCAGTAAAGAAGCGCCAAACTACCGTATAGGTTAATTTGGGTTGAATTTCTACTGGGAGATTTCTCTCCTAGTTTTTAATTAAGAAGATTTAGTAATGACAAAGAACATCCATACTCAACGCATCCTTATTTTAGATTTTGGTTCTCAATACACTCAACTTATCGCTCGTCGTATCCGTGAAATCGGTGTTTACTGTGAGCTTTGGAGCTGGGATGTTGAAGAGTCTGACATTCGTGACTTCAATCCAAATGGCATCATTTTATCGGGTGGCCCTGAGAGTGTAACTGAAGCGAACTCTCCACGTGCTCCACAATATGTGTTCGACTCAGGTGTTCCTGTTTTCGGCGTATGTTATGGCATGCAAACCATGGCAGAGCAGCTTGGCGGTAAAGTATCAGGTTCAACTGAGCGTGAATTTGGTTACGCACAAGTTGAAGTGGTTGCTGAATCAACACTGTTTAAAAACATTCAAGATGCACTGACTGATGAAGGTGCACCTCTTCTTGATGTTTGGATGAGTCATGGTGATAAAGTCACTGAGATCCCTGATAACTTCGTTACCATCGCAAAAACAGACACATGCCCTTATGCTGCGATGGCCAATGAAGAGAAAAAATATTACGGCGTACAGTTTCACCCTGAAGTGACACACTCTAAACAAGGTTTGCGCATGTTAGAGCATTTTGTGCTTGATATATGTGAGTGTGAAAAGCTGTGGACCTCGGAGTCGATCATAGAAGATGCGATTGCGCGCATGAAAGAGCAAGTGGGTGACGACGAAGTTATCCTTGGTCTGTCAGGCGGCGTAGACTCTTCAGTGGTTGCGATGTTGTTGCACCGCGCGATTGGTGACAAACTAACGTGCGTGTTCGTCGATAACGGCCTACTTCGTCTTAACGAAGCGGATCAAGTTATGGAGATGTTTGGCAATAAATTTGGACTGAATATTGTTCATGTTAACGCTGAAAACCGTTTCTTAGATGCGATGCAAGGTGAAGCGGATCCAGAAGCGAAACGTAAGATCATCGGCCGCGTATTTATTGATATCTTTGATGAAGAGTCGAAGAAGTTAGACAACGCTAAGTGGTTAGCGCAAGGCACTATCTATCCAGATGTGATTGAGTCTGCCGCTTCTAAAACAGGCAAAGCACACGTGATTAAATCTCACCATAACGTTGGCGGCCTGCCAGATGATATGAAGATGGGACTTGTTGAACCACTACGTGAACTGTTCAAAGATGAAGTACGTAAGATTGGTTTAGAGCTAGGTCTGCCATATGACATGCTCTACCGTCACCCTTTCCCTGGACCGGGTCTTGGTGTTCGTGTACTTGGCGAAGTGAAAAAAGAGTATTGTGATCTACTGCGTCGTGCGGATGCTATCTTCATTGAAGAGCTGCATAACGAGGATCTGTATCATAAAGTGTCGCAAGCGTTTACCGTTTTCTTACCGGTACGCTCGGTTGGCGTGATGGGCGATGGACGTAAATATGATTGGGTGGTTTCACTGCGTGCAGTAGAGACTATCGATTTTATGACCGCACAATGGGCTCACCTTCCATACGATTTCTTAGGTAAAGTATCGAATCGAATTATTAACGAAGTCGATGGTATCTCACGCGTGGTTTATGATATTTCAGGTAAACCGCCAGCCACCATTGAGTGGGAATAAACGTTGAGTTAAGCTGATTTGAAGCCCTTGTGTCTACAAGGGCTTTTTTTATGGCAGATGACAATGCGATGATGAGAGTCTCAAACAGAAGAGACTCTGTTTTTCCCTGTATTCTTTGAGGTGTATAGAGCTTCGTCAGCACGGATTATAAATTTAAAGGGATCTTCGCTTTTATGCAATTGAACCACACCAAAGCTGGCGGTTACTGAGAAATCGTTAACTGTGATCTGTAAATCGATGTACTCTCTTAGCATTTCAGCGACGATTAGCGCGTGTTTTAATGCCGTATTAGGCAGTAACACAACAAATTCATCGCCTCCCCATCGTGCTGATGTATCAATAGAACGGATACTGACTTTCAGCATATTCGCCACTTCATTTAGTATAAAATCGCCAGCAGAGTGACCAAACCTATCATTAACGGGTTTAAAGTTATCCAGATCAAAAGAGATCAGTGATAACGGCTCTTTGAAGCGCTTAGCTCGAGCACTTTCTGACAATAGTTGCTTCTCAAAGTGATAACGATTGGATAAAAGAGTCAGTGAGTCGGTGTTGGCTAAACTCTCGATCTCAGAGACTTTTATATTGAGCTGCTGATTAGCTTCATTTAGCTCCTTAGTTCGCATATCAATGATCTTTTGCAGCGATGCATTTTCTAATCGATTTTGCTGTTCAAGTAATTTTTCGCTACTGATATCTCGGTGAGCACCGATCATCCTGCCAACACTGCCATCATCGTTCCATTGAGCGATGCGAGCACGATCCTCTATCCAAAGATAATCTCCACTTTGAGTGCGACAGCGATATTTGATCTTATAAGCGTCCGATTTTTTGTTTATGTAGTCATCAAAATGGCACATAACGCGGTCGAAATCATCGGGGTGTATGACGCTTTCCCAAGTGAATACCGTGTTTTCGAACTCATCGGTATCATAGCCCAGCATTCGATACCAACCGGGGCTTCTATAGACATAACCAGTATTTGCATTCCAATCCCATAAACCATCGCTAACAACCTCAAAAATGGTCATAAGAATGTGTTCATCCAGCATAGGAAATTTGTCGTGACCCATCTCATTTGCCTCATCATCTTCTACTACATAATCATAACGCACCACATAACGCATAATTAAAATAGATCCATTTTTGGCATTACATTTTAAGTAATATTAAAACGAATAAGTTAAATTATTGTAAACAAAACAGAGTATTAACTTTGTAATTTATTCATGGTATTCCAATGAGTTTTGTGATCTCATGCCACTTTAAAGCAACCAAGCTCATATCACTAAGGGCATGAATGAGGGGGTATCCAGTGATGAAACTCGCTTACTGGGGTTTAGGCATCCCACTGGCTTTTTATTGACACCTTTATCTGTAAATAAAATGGTTAGTTACATAGTAATTTCATTGATTGTAGATTTTCACTTTAAATATGAAATGAATTCCTCTTTTTATCCTGCTTGCTGTTGTAAGTTAAATCATAGTTATGCATATTGACTCACATGGCTCTTTGCGGTTTGCATCTTCACGTATTAAGGGAATCTTGTTAATTGTGATTGTATGGTGAGTTATGAAAGGTAAGGGATTACTATTTATTACGGCTTTTATGTCTTTTAATTTAATGTCGGCAGATTACTTTATAGATAGAGCGATAATAGGAATTGGAGCATATTCCAGTGGTGACTTTAGCGTTCTTTTTATAAATGTAGATGGAGATAAAAGAAGTATGGCGTCATGCGCCACAACAGAAAGATTTGCAATTAGCAGTACTGCTGCCAACTACAAAGAGATGGTAACCCTTGCGATGACAGCTTATGCCGCAAAAGATAAACATGTGGAATTAATTGTGAGTGATACATGTAATCACTGGGGGAACTCTCAAGATGTATTGGGTATTAAAGTAGGTGAGATTACGTGGTCGTTATAGTGATGATCTCTTAAAAATTGAGTGAGAAACAACCAAGCCAGAGCACAGGAAGTGCTCTGGCTTTTTTGTGGGTGAAACAAATAATAACAAGAGTGGGCAAGCAATAGCCTATTTGATAACTTTAACTGTAATTAAAATTATAAGTTACATGCTTGTGTTTCACTAAATAATTGAGCTGTGATTTAAATATGAAATAAAAATAATAATATTCTTGTTGATGATGAATTACCTATGGATGATATGTATGTTTTCTAGTGTAAATAATTTGAATTTTATATATCGCTATCTGGGTTAAAAACCAGAGGGCGGTAGCGTTGAAATTTATCTACTAAATCTCAGGCTTATTGCATGATTAAGAATAAAATCTATATTCCTCTACTATTTCTAGGCATCGTTGCGACTATTGTTGTTTTATCTCTTAATGGAAAGTCAAACAGTGCTAGCAATAAAAGTGAGGTAAAAAATAGCGAGATATCCTCTATGGTAGGTTTGGTGTCGCAAACAAAACCAATAGAGATCAGTGAACAAGCCGACTACCCAGCGCCAATCCAGCAATTGCAGCAAGCGATGACCCATTCAATGTTGCATGAACAACAAGAAAATGAATTTTTATTATCAAATAAGTTGCCGAGAATGGCTGGTAATAAAGTTAATCAAGAAGATCTTCCTAAAGAATATTCCGAATTGAAATCGAGATTAAAAAGCATTGAGAACGTACTTTCTAATACTAAATAGTTGGTAGCCATTATAGATGAAACTGTAAATAACAATCTACAGGCATTTGTTTTATTAATAACCCGCACTCTTTCACTCCCTAAACACCCAATATAAAGTAGGCTAATATGCAAAACGGATTTTTTAGCATTAATCGTCGTCTGATTAAACGCCAGATTGCAGCATTAAGTTATGGATTAACCCTATCCCTGTTTTCATTAGCTTCATTTGCAACTACTCCAGCAGGCCCTAGCCAAACGGCTATGTTATCGGGGGATTTCTTTGTCTCCGGTGGTCAAGCGGGTTACACGCTGCCTATTGCTGTCGCGCCGGGTCGTGGTGGGCATCAACCACAACTGAGCATTGAGTACCGAAGTGACTCACCTAACGGCGTGATGGGCATGGGGTGGAGTATTGGCGGTCTATCTTCCATAGGGCGTTGCGGAAAAAACATTGCAACCGATGGCGCTTGGGGAGGCGTTAACTTTAATGCCAACGACCGTTTCTGTCTTGATGGTCAGCGTTTGATTGCGGTATCGGGCAAAGATGGTGAACATTTAACGGAATACCGTTTAAAAGATAATGGCTACTCAAAAATAGTCTCGTTTGGCAGTGTAGGAAGTGGCCCTGAGTATTTTAAAGTGTGGCGTAAAGATGGTTCAGTCTATGAATATGGTAACACCGTCGATTCTCGCGCTGAGCTGCCAGGAAGTGAAAGTGCATTAAGGTGGGCGGTCAATAAAATCGCCACCAAAGCTAATCAAAATAGCATCGATTTCACCTACCATGAAGATCTAGCTGCTAGCTCGCACCGCATCAATGAGATCAACTATGTGGGTGGAAAGGTAGTGTTTAACTACGCCGATCGCCCGGATAAAACCTCGCAATACCGTGTTAGCGCTTTACTAAAACGAAGCCAACGCATTAGCGCTATTTCAACCTTTGCAGCAGATGGCACCACCGATACTGGAAAATACAACTTTAGTTATGATCAGTCATCAGCCACTAAGCGTACGCTGCTTCAGTCTATTGAATATTGTGTTGATGCGAATTGTACTACCAAGAGTGAGTTTGATTGGAGTTCTCAAGAGAGTGTCACACTCTCTAACGCCGTTGCAACTGGATTTAAATCTCCACGTTATTTTGATAAGAATCGAGATGGGGTTAAAGAAGTTTATGGCGTAGTAAGCAGCGGTTCGACATTAACGGTGAAAGACCTTAATGGTGCCACTAAGAGCAGTGTTAAGTCGTTCTCTCTTCGCGGTTCCTCGGATAATCCGTCTATCGCGTACAACAGTTGCAGTATTAATGTTGCCGCCTCATACATGCCAAATAGTAACGGCTCATTCTCGAATTACTGTCAATTCTCAAGTTGTAGCAGCAGTAACGGCCAATGTGCAATGTCGTCTAAAGGCACCAATGCTGGCGATTTCAATGGTGACGGGCGCGATACGTTAATCTCAGGTTATGCAACGATAGACATCAATGGAGATGGCATTGATGATAAACATAACTTTGATAACAGCAGTGGCGGTTATCAATTCCATATTACAGATGGTGCAAGTGGTACCTTACCATCGGTACCAAGTAACTATGTGTTAGCGGCATTTACGGACATCAATAACGATGGTTATAAGGATGTGGTATTACGTAATAAATCAGGAAAATCTAAACCCTACTTTTATCTGTTTAATGGGCATAGCTATGTTTCCCGTACACTGATAGATATCAATACGATAGATACCAAAAAATTGTTTTTTGCCGACATCAATAACGATGGTTACCCTGAATTTTTCTACCAAGGTAAGTTTTACCACAATAACTTCGGTTCGATTGATCTTGCGAAAGTCACCAAGTCAGTAAGTGTTGATGTATCAGGCGCACAAGATGTTAATGGTGATGGTTGGTTAGATCTACTTATCTATAAGAGTGGCAAAACATCCATTCAAAAATCTACCGCTGCCGTTCAAGATAAAATCATTCGATTTAAAGAGTTTGGCGTAGAGTACCGTGTCGATTATACCGAAGCTGCCAATAGCCGTGTTCATACTCAACATCCCCATTACGTTTGGCCGATCGTTAACAGCACCCCACGCCGCTATTTGGTAGAGAAAACCACTAAATCCCCATTAGGTTACCAACCGACAGAAACCACTTATCATTATGAAGGCGCCAAATCTCACCGTAAAGGGCATGGCTTTTTAGGGTTCAAAAAAGTCACCGAAACACTCAAATCAGAAGTAGAAACCAAAACAATCACTGAGTATTTTCAAGGTGAATCTAACATTGAACTTGCAGGTAAACGCAAATCTGAAGTGATAATGAAAAATGGGTATAAAGTCACCTCCAAAACCTTCACCTATACACATAACGAACGGCAAGGAAACAACGCTAAATACCATCAGGTCTACGCGAGCACCATAGTAAATAAGAATTTCGATTTAACAACGATGGTAGCGGGAACGGAAAAAACGGAAAAAAGAAGTACAACCAATATTGCCCTTGACCGATTCGGTAATGTGACAAAATCTTCGACGCTCATAGCCAGTGATTTTGCAGAAGGGGGGGAGTTTAAAGTTGAAAAAACCAATCAATACCTTTCCACTGGAATCAATAAAAACCCGAAAGTCTACGACATTACCACCACGTCGAACTTTACCGACCTTGAGCAACAACTCTCCTCGTTCAATACTCAGTTAATTCGATATTGTGCCACTGATGGAAGTGTGTACTTTAAACCTGATGATTTTATTGTGCTCATTCATGGTGAGGTGGATATACCCATTCTTGCTAAGCGATATGACAACTATTTCCAGTATATAAGAACAGACGCCTCCTCATCTTCTGGAGGTTTATCGATGATCTCTGGAGATCTCATTACGGTTACCGAGCTTGAGTTTAATGCGGCCAATCCAAAAGAGTGCGGCAGTTTTTCATATTTTGATTACGATGGTAATGGCCGAGTTGATTTCTCATCAACCACTTCAACACACACTGAGTTAGTGTCAGAAACAGGTGATAAATATTGGCAAGTCGGGGCTGTTACCTCAAGTAATCAAACCATTACTGATATGTCAACCAGCCTGAATCGTTCGATTACTAATAGCTTTAGATACAACGCATTAGGGTTAATCACCAACAGTGAAACTCAAAGTACTCAATATGAACTGGGTGACAGTGCTTTTGGTCGAGTTGATAAATCAGTTTCCAACCGTTATGAATATGATTTGCACGGTAATGTTATTTCAACATCGATTAATGGCACCGATCTAACAGAACGGGTATTTAAGACAGGATATGACTCAACGCATGCTCTTTTCCCTATTAGTGAAACCAATGCATTAGGGCACAAAACTCAATTTAAATATGATGCAAAAACAGGGCAGTTAGCCGAATCGATCAGTGCAACTAAAGGAAGAAAAACCAGCTGGAACTATGATGGCTTTGGCCGCTTAATACAGCAAACGGAACCTGGCCTTAATAATCGTTCTATTGTGAGTTATAAACTAGGTTCACAATGTTTGAATTCAACGGCTAAAACGGCTTACTGCACCGCAACCACAACAGCTGAAAATGATACTGGACAGAGTATCGTTCATTACGATTATGCTGGGCGAGAGATCAGAACGTTACACCAAGCGTTTAATGGCAAATGGGTAGTGCGAGATACTGAGTGGGACAGCAGCGGTCGTAAGCTGGTTACCACTAATCCTAGTTTTTTAGGTAGGCAAAGCAGTAATCTAGCCAAAATCTCATTTACCTACGATGCAATAAGCCGAGTGCTGACTAAAACGGAACCGGCAGCTGATGGCGGTAATGCAGTGTTTACCACTAGCTATTCAGGTTTAGAAACAACGTTGGTTGATGCACGTGGTTTTTCACACTCGACCAAGCAGAATGTTATTGGGCATATATTAAAGAAAGTGGAACCCCAAGGTGCTTATCAAGATTACACCTACTATCCAGATGGCAAACTGAAAACCACCACCGACTCGCAAGGTAATGTCACCTCAATCCGTTACGATAACTTAGGTTACCGCACCTACCTTGACGATCCTGATATGGGGAAATGGCACTATACGTACAGTGTATTAGGGGAGTTAGTTGAAAAGAGAGACGCGAATGGTATTAAAACGACCTATCTTTACGATCAGCTAGGCCGCAAGGTATCTGAGGCTTCTAGCGGAGATGTGTCGAAATGGCGATATGATGAACGTGATGCCATAGGTACTCTCAGCAGTTTTGAAAACTATGGTAATCGTACGGATTACTATTATGACAATGCAGGGCTGGTGTCTGAAACGGCAATGCGAGTCAATGGTGAGAAGTTCAGTACCAATTACAGCTATGATAAGTACGAACGCTTACAAAGAGAGGTTCGCCCTAACGGTGTTGATTTAACCACGTTAGACAGTGCTGGTAACAACGTTCAGCTTAACAATACGGCAGAACGTCTTGCGGTCGAATATGTGTATAACAACTTTGGTTATTTGTCTGCAGTTCGTAGCCCCAAAACGTTTGCAGATGATGCTTTTAGCAGTGCCAGTTTTAGAGAAGAGATTAAACAACTGATAAAAGAAGCCACCCTACAAGCTTCTCAATATTTAGCAAAAGCCGAAAAATACGCCACTCAGCAGCAGTTCTATGCCAATAAAGCGGCAGAATACAACACAAAAACCATCAATATTCATAACTTAGAAGCGTCATCTTTGGCCCTACTGGACAGTGCCAGTCGTTATAAGCATTGGTGTAATACCCAAGGTGAGTGTTACTTGCGACCAGCGACGTGGGTGATGCTGCATGATGAAGTGACCATACCGTTAGATGTCACCTTAGGCCGTGATATTTTCAGATTAGAGACCAACATTACCAGCAGTATTCCGGGTAAACGTTACTACAATGCTGTACTGCACCCAGTCAGCGTGTCTGAATTTGATGGGCAAGCGTTAACCAAAGAGCATGATTATTTACTCACAGATTATGATAAAAACGGAGTTAAAGGGTTTGTCAGTAGTGAAGACATCTATGTAGCGACTGCTGATAATGACGTGAAAACAGAACTGCTCTATACCGCCGATGATCTTGATAAAGCGGCCACTATTTCTGGAACTCGATATCAGTATTACACAGACCTTGCAGAGCAACTGATCACCTTAGTGGATAAAGTCGCTGACATGAGTGGTTTGTATTGCGACCGAGCCAATCAACTGGCTGGTGGACAAAATGATCAACTGACAAGCCAGCGAACTCAGTGTGCGAAAACCGAAGGGACTAGCCAAGTTGAAAGCCTGAATACGATACTGACTCAATCTCAGCTATCCGATTCAGTAGCTGACTCATCCAATATCTACTATTGGCAGCGTCGCGATACCGATGCGTATGACCATACCTTGGCCGAAACCTTAGGCAATGGATTAGTGAATACCTATACGCATAACAAAAATACAGGGCGCCCGGAGTACATTGCAACACACAAAGGCAGTCAGGTTTTTGATGGACAACTGAAAGCCGCTACCAACGCAGGAAGAAATCTACGTTTGATTGAGTATCGCTACGATGATCATAACAACGTCACCATGCGATACGATCTTGAACTTGGTATTAAAGACCGTTTTGAGTATGACGGGTTAGATCGAGTAATCAAAAACAGCATTCAACTCGATTCGTCCACGCGCCATGCTGTTGGTAATCCCGACTTAAACGGACCGTTTAGCTTTAGTTACGATACATTAGGCAACATTAAGTCGAAAACCGGCATTGGCAGTTACAGCTACAACAAAATGAATGCTGGGCCACATGCGGTCACCCAAACCAATGATTTGAGCTTTAGCTACGATAAGGTGGGTAACCTAACTCAAGCCAATAGTGTGACAGGTGCCATAGAGCGTAAAATTGGTTGGAACTACTACAACAAACCGGTCTCGATTGAGCGCAATAATAACCGTGTCGACTTTAAGTATGACGCCAACCACAACCGTTACTTGAAAACCACCAGTGACGGCAAAGAGACCATCTACGTCGGTAAAAAATACGAACGTACCACCGACAGCACCACAGGTGAAGTGCAACATAAACACTTTATCTATGCTGAAGGTAAGTTGATTGCGCTGAACACCCAGACCCAAGAAGCGAACAAAGCACTGAAAGACAAACAGGTGCGCTACCTGCACTACGATGCCCTGAACTCTGTGGATATGATCACCGACGGTTACGGCAATATCGTGGAAAAACGCAGCTACGATGTGTGGGGTAAGACCCGAAAAGTGGTGTGGCAAGAGACCAGCCCAACCTCTTTGGCCTTAGCAGCCATCACCAACCGAGGTTACACCGGACACGAGCAGATCGAAGAGGTCGGTTTGGTGCACATGAATGGGCGGGTGTATGACCAAGAGCTCGGCCGATTCATCAGCGCCGATCCTCTAATACAAGCGCCGTTTGTGACCAATAGCTTTAACCGTTATTCGTATGTATTGAATAATCCGTTGAAGTATACCGACCCAACAGGCTTTAAGTTTGTTAAAGATGATGTGAATGGCAGTTATGCGGATCACAAAGGGAATACCCATGATAGAGATCGGTGGGGGAGGCCTGATAGAGATAGAGGGAATGGTAAAGGGAATACGCCTCCACCGCCAAAGCCTACTACACCGAATATCCCTGGCACACCTGAAGAAGAAAATGTAGCTGGAGGATCAGTAACTGCAGAAACATTTGGGTTATTAGGTGCTAGTATAGCAATTAAATCACCATTTGCTCTTAAAACTATTGAAGCATTAGTAGGGATAGAAGTTAGGATTGTTAGTACACTTCCAGTAGCAAGTCGGGTACTCTCTGGCGTATTCTCTGCTCTATACAGTTCAAAAGTAGGAGCTGGCAGTGAGTTTATAGGTAGTGAATTTGATGTGTACCATCAAGAGCAACTGGATGTTGATGCTGAAACTCAATCAAATGATGAAGATGTTACTGGGGAAACTGATGAAATTGGTACAATAACTACTCGAACCTCAAATTCAACAACAAGATTAGGCGGTAAACCAGGTGAACCAGGGGTAACAATTACATACGAAGATGGAACTGAATTTGATATGACGGAAACTCGAGTGAAAGAAACAGAAAAAAATAAATATCAACCAGGACGTTTTAAACCTAAAATATATGAGGACTCTTTAGATAAGCAAGGAAAAAAAAGAGCTCCTACTCAGGAAGAACTAGATTGGTTTAAAGATATTAACTGGAATTAATATGATTGACTCTAAAACACAAAAACGAATTGTTGTATTAATAGATAATGAATCTGGCCCTTATATCAGGGTATCTACTAGAAATGACGCTGATGAATTAGAAGATTTATTGTCGGGGAAATTCGACGTCCTTTATGAAATGAAATATCCTGATGAATTTAAAAGTGAGGGTGGGAAAGAGTATTATTTTGGTAATGCAGCAGACCCAAGAAAACTGCAATATATTCTTGACGGGATTGAGTTATAAAAACAATAAGTCCGACTTGAAAACACTTGTTATGCAATGGGCTTACCCATTGCATTTGTTGTTAAAA